>JAHCMJ010000280.1 GCA_019192485.1 Cyclobacteriaceae bacterium HetDA_MAG_MS6
GTATCACATGATGGCTATACGGATCGCATTCAGGAGATTCATATCAAAGTGATCCATGTACTGATCATGTTGGTAGAGCAGTTGCTGGAGGAATAGATGAATCTATCACTTTGACTACTGCTATTCATAATTGTCTTAGGCTGATGGCTAGGTAAACACCCCTACATTTTGGAGCGTACTTCATCTTACCGGTCAAAACGCTTTTCTCAGACATGTTGATGAATTTAAGGATGAGCGTCCTTAAATTTAAATATTTAGTTTAGCGCAAAACTGACGACATTCATGAGGTGAGTTTTGATATTAAAAAACCATTTTTGCTACTTTCACCACCTTAAGATTTTAGCTTGATGCTTGCAAAGACCTATGGAAGCGCTGTATACGGCGTAGAGGCATTTACAATTACTATTGAAGTTAACGTTGGACAAGGCACCAAATTCTTTATGGTGGGCTTGCCTGACTCCGCTGTCAAAGAGAGTGAGCAGCGGGTAGAGTCGGCTTTGAAATACTATGAGTATCGTATGCCGCGCCAAAAGGTCGTGGTCAATTTGGCACCTGCTGATGTCAAGAAGGAGGGCTCGGCATATGACTTACCCATCGCTTTGGGTATACTCCAAGCATCTGAGCAAATGGATGCTTTAGAACTTGGCGACTACGTAATCATGGGAGAGCTCTCACTGGACGGCATCCTCAGGCCGATCAAAGGAGCGCTACCAATTGCAATAGAAGCTAGAAAAAAAGGATTTAAAGGGTTTATCCTACCTAAAGAAAATGCCAATGAAGCGGCTATAGTAGATAACCTAAAAGTTATCGGCGTTGACAATATCAAAGAAGCAATCGATCACCTAACTGGTAAGAGAGAAATAGAGCCGATGCACTATGATACCCGTGACGTTTTCTTTCATAACCAGGATAACTATGAATCGGATTTTGCTGATGTACAAGGCCAGGAAAATATCAAAAGGGCGATGGAAATTGCTGCGGCAGGAGGCCATAATGTAATTATGATTGGTCCACCTGGTGCGGGGAAAACCATGTTGGCAAAGCGATTACCGTCTATTCTGCCGCCACTGACACTTCATGAGGCACTGGAAACGACTAAGATTCATTCGGTAGCAGGTAAGCTTGGCGGTGATGCTAATTTGATCTCGAAACGACCTTTTAGAGCACCGCATCATACGATTAGCGATGTGGCTCTGGTAGGTGGAGGAGGAATGCCACAACCCGGAGAAATATCGCTGGCCAACAATGGTGTTCTTTTCCTGGATGAATTGCCCGAATTTAAGCGTACGGTTCTGGAGGTGATGCGACAGCCACTAGAGGAGCGAAGAGTGACTATCAGTCGTGCCAAGGTATCATTAGATTATCCGGCCAACTTCATGCTGATCGCCAGCATGAATCCCTGTCCCTGTGGCTATTACAATCATCCGGAAAAGGAGTGCGTATGTCCGCCTGGCGGTGTACAACGTTACCTTAATCGTGTCAGTGGGCCCCTGCTGGATCGGATAGATCTGCATGTGGAGGTCACGCCGGTTTCATTTGATCAGATGACAGCTAATCGTAAGGCAGAGTCCAGCCAAGACATCAGAGGCAGAGTCATTCAAGCTAGAGAGGTACAAAAAGAGCGGTTTATCAGTACACCGGAAGTTTATAGCAATGCGATGATGACACCTCAACGCGTAAAAGAATTGTGCCAGATCAATGAAGCCGGTAAGACTTTGCTGAAAACGGCTATGGAAAAACTGGGCCTTTCTGCCAGAGCTTACGATCGGATTTTACGAGTGTCGCGAACTATTGCGGACCTGGCTGGTAGTGAAGCAATCAAAATCGAACATCTGGCGGAGGCCATTCAGTATCGTAGCCTAGACCGAGAAGGATGGGCAGCATGAAAATATGGTTACGCATTATCGGAGGTCTTCTCGCTACGATAATTTTTTCGATCGTCTTGCTGCTGACATGGGTAGACCGAAAGCCATACCAGCAAAAGAAGTTTTATCGGAAGACTATGACTGCGCTGGATTCATTACAATCCGCATATCATCCATCTCTTCCCGACTCTCTAAGAGTAGGATGGGCAAAAGTATCCATTACACCATCCCGAAAACGGCCTTTGGCTGGATATGGGGCACGAGATCCTAAGACTTTTCAACATATTCATGATTCTATTTTTGTAAAGGCTGTCGTATTTGAAAATGCCAGTAATAAGGCGGCCATCATTGCCGCAGATTTACTGATTATTCACCCGGAAGTCACTCAGGCCGTTCACCATGTACTAAAAGAAGCGGGCTGGGAGCAAGATGAGGTCTTTTTCACGGCCACCCATTCACATTCCAGCCTGGGGGCTTGGGCGCCAGGATTCGTAGGCAATCTTTTCTCTGGAGCTTATGATTCGGAGGTAATCCATTTCATTGCCAATCAAATAGTGCGTGCTATAAAATTAGCCCAGGAAAGGCAAAGACCCGGGAGTGTAGGTTACGGTGAGCTTTCAGTGCCGGACCTTGTCAAAAACAGGTTGGTTGGAGAAGAAGGAGAGGAAGATCCCTGGCTCAAGCTGATCTCAATCCGTTCTGGTGATCAAAATGGCTTGTTTTCTACTTATTCCGCTCATGCAACCTGCCTGAGTCCTGAGGTTCGCGATCTTTCTGGCGATTATCCATTTTACTATAATGAGGCTTTGACCGAGTCCACGTTTAACTTTTCGGCTTTTGCGGCGGGAGCCGTAGCCAGTATGGGCCCCGATGGAGGATCGCGGGTAGAGTTTGAAGAAGCTCAATACCTAGGAAGTACCCTTGCTGAGCAAGCCATGTTAGGATACTTGGTTGGAAAAAAGGACAAATCAATAGCTGCAATACGATCGTTGCGCTTTCCTATTTATCTAAGAAAACCCAACATGAAGGTCTCAACAGACTTACGACTTAGACCATGGGTATTCCATAAGCTTTTTGGAGATTACCAACCTGAAATCGCTTCTTTGAAATTAGGAGACATTTTGTTGATAGGTACTCCTTGTGATTTTTCCGGTGAACTGGCATTGCCTTTGTATCAATATGCCAGGGATCGTGGTTTACATTTGATCATCACCTCTTTTAATGGTGGATACATCGGCTACGTGCCTCATGACCGGTGGTATGACCTGGAAAGGTATGAGACAAGAACCATGAGCTGGTATGGACATGACAATGGGGCATACTTTTCAGAAGTAATTAAAAGAGTGATAGATATTAACCGATGATAACAAATCATAAGTGGATTTGGCTTGGCCTGATAATGGCTACTTGCCAAGTAAGTGCCCAGATATCGCAGGATTCTCTCGAAATGATGATAGGTCAAATGATCATAGTGGGGGTAGACCAAAAGGACACCGGGTCAATGGACTCCCTGTTAGCTGAGATCCGGGCAAATAAACTAGGTGGGGTCATCCTATATGAAAAAGACCTTCAGTCAGATAGTACAAAGCCAGCACTGGCCAAGCTTGTTCATTTGCTACAGCAAGATGCCCCTGTTCCCCTTTTTATCAGCATAGATGAGGAGGGAGGCCTTGTGAACCGACTACGCCCCAAGTATGGTTTTCCGAAAACCCTGAAAGCATCAACACTTGGCAAGATGGATATGGTGGATAGTACCTATTACTACGCAGAGCAAACAGCGATCTCACTTTATCAATTCGGTTTCAATCTTAATTACGCTCCGTCTGTCGACCTCAATATTAATCCTGATAACCCCGTAATCGGGAAGTTGGGAAGAAGCTATTCTGCCGACCATGAAAAGGTCGCCAGGCATGCAAGTGCTTTTATCCGAGCACACAACGACTGGCAAATTGCCACCACGATCAAACATTTTCCAGGTCATGGCAGCTCTACCAAGGACACCCACCTTGGTATTGCCGATGTAAGCGATACGTGGCAGCTTTCAGAGCTATATCCCTACAAGACGCTGATCGACAGTGGCTGGGTAAAAGGTATTATGACAGCTCACATTGTTAACCGTACGCTAGATCATAAAAAACTACCCGGCACATTGTCCGCATCTGTGATCGGCATTTTACGAGACTTTCTGGATTACGATGGAGTTATTTTCTCCGATGACATGCACATGGGTGCTATCTCCAAGCACTATGGTCTGAAAAAATCGATTCAGTTAGCCATCAAGGCTGGGGTAGATGTCCTGCTTTTTTCAAATCACGTTTTTGATGATGAGAAGACTTCTTTGGCTGGGGTCAGATCTATTATCTTAGAGCTGCTGAAAGAGGGTAAATTGCAACAAGAGCATATTACTTCTTCTTATTACCGAGTGATACAACTTAAGCAGGAGCTAGGGCTTTTGACTCCGAACTATCATGAAAACCTTGCTAAAAGATTAAAATCCTTATATTGAAGGGATTTTTCCAGAATGATCCAATACAATCCCAAATCCTGGTTTTCGCTAATATTTGATGTGTATAGCAGGTACGTTATTCGTTCTCTGCTTCCATTGCTGTTATTTGTCGCCATTTTCACCGCACTTGTTTGCTTCTTGGTAGTGTACGTGCTGGATGTACATTACTCGGGTACCATCGCATTTCACTCTATTTTAGGTGTGATTCTTGGGTTGTTTTTAGTTCTGCGAACCAATACAGCCTACGACCGTTGGTGGGAAGGACGACGGCTCTGGGGGCAGCTCGTCAACGACACACGACATTTAGCTATCAAGATCGAGTCATTTTTGGATCCAAATGATCTGGATGACAGGGACTTTTTTCGGAAGATGATCCCCAATATCACTTTTGGTATGAAAGAGCACCTTCGTGATAGTATTTTCGTGGGTGAAATGGATATGGTCGACGAAGAAAGTCGGGCATTTATCATCAACAGCAAGCACAGACCCAATGCGGTCAATACCCTCATGTACAAGCGGATTATGAAGCTAAGGGAGGCTGGGAAAATATCACCGGAGCAGCTGTTTCTCATCGATAAAGAACTAAAAGGGTTTACAGATATTATCGGGGCTTGTGAGCGGATCAAATCAACACCTATACCCTATTCGTATAGCATGTTCATCAAGAAGTTCCTCTTTATCTACTCGATCACTTTACCAGTAAGTTTCGTTTGGGACTTCGGATTTTGGAGTATACTGATCGTCACACTGGCATTTTATTTCCTGGTCAGCATCGAATTGATCTCCGAAGAAATTGAAGATCCATTTGGGAAGGATGTAAATGATCTGCCTCTGAATGAACTGTGCGTAAAGATCAAGCGAAATGTATCCGAAATCATAAAGAAATCACAATGATTTGACTTTGCTGATTCAGCACCCTAATTTTAAGCTAGACCATACAAGAACTTAACAATCAAACTACAATGAAATTTTACCGACACAAATTCAACTTGTCACTAGCCCTGGCACTTTTGGTGGTTGTACTTTCCTCATGTGGAGGAGGTGAAAGCAAGAAGTCAGAAGCAAGCGCTGAATTCAATGAAGCCAGCAGTCAGGTTGTCAGCGATATCAATAAGGTGATCAAGGACCTGCCGCCTCCATCAGAGGTGCCCTACCTGCTTATGGCAACCGGCAGCGATTACAACCCAACGCTGGTCAATCCGCTTGCCAGTGTGGATGAGTATGTCAACGCTTCGGTGAAGTCGGCTCTCAACCTAGGTATCTATACCACTGACATCGGGTACTTGACTTCCTATGAAAAAGCACAGGAGTCATTAGAGTACATTTCTGCATGTCAAAAACTGGCGGAGGCCATTGGAGTAGCATCAGCACTTGATTTGGAACTGATCGGCAGATTTGAGCGTAATCTGAGCAATAGAGATTCACTTAAAAACATTGTGGATGAGGTGATGGCTAATACCGGAGAGCACCTGGAGGGATTGGACAGGATGCACATGGCCGGACTCGTATTGAGTGGAAGTTTTCTTGAGGGGCTTTATATCTCCACGGCGGTGATCGATACTTATCCGGATGATCTACCGGAGGAAACTAAAAATCTGATCCTGGAACCATTAATCAAGATCGTGATCGATCAGGAGGAAGCACTAGATGACCTGATCCAAGTTATGAATGATCTTGGCAACGATGAGGCAGTGGCCGAAACCGCGAAAAATTTGGCGGCCTTGAAAAAAATATACGTTGATGAACTGGAACCTGTGAAAACAGAGATATCTAATAATACAGGTGGATTAGTGTTGAAGAGTAGCGTGCTAAAAACACTTACAGAAGAAGTGGCACGAATAAGAGGTACGATTGTAGGCTAGGTACAATCATC
>JAHCMJ010000029.1 GCA_019192485.1 Cyclobacteriaceae bacterium HetDA_MAG_MS6
TGACCGAATCGTTGATCTTTTGGCGTAGATCCAATGCCCTGGTGTTTCCACAATCTTCGGTGCTTACCAGTGAAAAAGGATCGCATAATGGGAAGCCCAACAATTCTATTTCATCAAAAGCGTCTTCCAGGGGGCGGTCTTCCAGGTTAGGTAGTTTGTAGTCAAACGGTTCTTCTTCGAATAGGTCGAGGTGGTATACTTTCTTACTCTTTTGGCCGAAGTACAACTGAGCCTGCCAGAGCATTTCTTTTTTGGATTTACCAGTAAACCGAAAGGCCCCAATTCTGATCAATATCCTGATCTGTTCTAGCCCTATAGGGATTCGTCGGATGAAGTTGTCCAGGTTTTTAAAAGGACCATTTTGCATCCGCTCAAGGGCGATTGTTTGTCCTATTTTTTGCTGGAGGTCTTTTAGGTGGATAAACCCTATGTAGATGTCATCACCATAAATATGAGTAAGGTACTCGCTGTGATTAATACAAGGTGCTTGTATCCTGGCACCCCACATACGGGCCTCATGAAAGTAAAATTCTGTTTTGTAAAAACCTCCAAAATTATTGATCACTCCGACCATAAACTCTAGCGGATAATGCGCTTTCAGGTAAAGGCTCTGATAGCTCTCTAGAGCATAGCTCGCCGAGTGACCTTTTGAAAAGGAGTAACCAGCAAAGCTTTCTATCTCATACCATACCCGATCGGTCACATGCTGCGGATATCTTTGGGCTTTACAATTTTTGAAGAATTGATCTTTTACCCGTTGAAATTCTTGTCGGGAGCGATACTTGCCGGACATGCCTCGCCGTAGTACATCTGCTTCGGTCAGGGTGAGTCCCGCAAAAAGATGTGCTACTTTGATGACATCCTCCTGGTATACCATCACACCGTAGGTATCATCCATGATTTCATCCATGAGGGGATGAATAGATTCGTAGGACTTACCTGCTTGCTTGAGATGATGTCGCTCAATATAGGCACGCATCATGCCGGATCGAGCCACCCCCGGTCTGATAATGGAGCTGGCAGCCACTAAGGTGAGGTAGTCGTTACAACCGAGTTTACCGAGTAGCATACGCATGGCTGGAGACTCTACATAAAAGCACCCCATACAATTGCCTTCGCTGAGTAGGTTCTTGATCTTGGGGTCTTTTTCGAAGTCGTGAAATCGATCGATGTTTTCCTCAATACCTTTATTTTTTTTGACTAGCTCGACAGCATCTTTGATATGTCCCAACCCTCGCTGGCTGAGTATATCAAACTTGTAGATGCCAATGTCTTCAGCATTGTGCATCTCGATATGGGCGACGGGAAAATCCTTTGGAGGCAGGTTAGTCGCTGTATAGGCATAGATGGGGTTTTCTGTGATCAGTACTCCTCCAGCATGGATAGACAGGTTAGCAGGAATGTTGGTCATCAGCCTGGAATACTGGAACATTAGGTTGATGATATGATCATCGATGGCAGGTGTGTGCCTGTTTTCTATGATCTTGTCGATTTCTTCTTTTGGGAGTCCGAATACTTTTCCAAGTTCTCGCAAGTTGGATTTGCCTTGGTAGGTAGTATGTGTGCCAAGCAGAGCGACATGCCTTTTGCCATAGGTATCGAAAATGTATTGATATATATGATCTCGATCTTTCCACGAAAAGTCCATATCAAAATCCGGGGGCGAGCTTCTTTCAGGATTTAGAAATCTCTCAAAGTAAAGGTCAAGTACTATAGGGTCAGTATTTGTGACATCCAGGCAATAGGCTATAAGACTGTTAGCGCCACTGCCACGCCCTACGTAGTCAAACCCCTGACTACGAGCATAGTTGACAATGTCGTAGGTGATGAGGTAGTATGATTCAAAGTTCTTCTTTTTGATGATATCCACTTCACGTTCAAATCGTTCATCTGTTATAGCTGTTTTTCTGCCCTCATACTTGCGATCATATCCCTCTCGAGCTTTGGTAAAGAGGTATTCCTGGTCGTCTTTTTTGGTGCCTTTGAAGTATCGTTTGTTTTTATCCTTTCCCAACTCAAGGGTGATTTTGCAATCCTCCAGCACGCTACAGGTATTTTGAATAAGAACAGGGTACTGTTGGTAATATTCCTTCAGATCAGCTACGGGCATCATGATTTCATTTGGGTGGGCTTGTTGCGTAGGTGAGAGCTTACTCAGGATTACATTTTGATCTATAGCTCTCAGAAGCCGGTGAATATTGAAAGTTGTCTTGTCTTTGAGCGTCACTGGATGTAGTGCAATGAGCTTATGAATATATGAGGCATAAGGCGAAGTGATAATTTTATTGATCTCTTGAGTTTTGATGCCAACAAACTCTACTTCACGCAACTGAGATGGTGGGGGAGCTGTTGAGAGCGGATAGACGAAATAGGTGTTTTCTAATAGGCCGAAGGGTGCTTGTCGAGGTAGAGGCAGCTTTGTGTTGTTGTGATGGGACAAAAATCCATTGAGGCTTTCAAATCCCTCGTCATTGCGTGCCAGGCCGATGTATAGCAGTTCATCATTTTCACGAAACTCAATCCCAAGTCCGATTTCCAGGTCCCATTCATTGCGCCGCTCCTTACAGATCCTCAAGAGTTCGATATATCCTGAAGTATTGTTGATGTCTGTTAAAATCAACTTATGAATATGATTCTTTCTTGCTTCTTCAAAAAGATCTTTGACGGATAATGTTCCGTATTTGAAAGAGAAGTATGTATGACAGTTGATGTACAATGAGTAAAACAATAAATAGTTAGTAATCAACAATGAGCAATAGCTCATTCGCTGCTTTTGACGATAGTGTATAGGATTTTTAAAAGTTCTTAATAGTATGATTATTGCTGAATAAGCCCTTTCTTATTTATTCATTGTTAATCTTTAATTACTAATAATTTTAGTAAATATACTAATATAAATGGTTTTTGTTGTTTGATGAACGGATGAATGATTCCCTGGATTATGCATTATTTTCGTCCTGTTTTAAAAATGTACTGGTATGGACCGTAGGATGGCTTTTCTTGTTTATTTCTCCTTGCTGACAGTGGCATCATGGGCTCAGGTCAAAAGCCCAGCCAAGTTTCTCGGTTATGAGCTGGGAGATCAGTTTACCAGGTATCACCAAGTAGTTGATTATTTTGAACATGTAGCTAATGAATCTTCGCAGGTGCAGCTAATTCAATACGGCAAAACTTATGAAGACCGCCCCTTGCTGTTAGCTTTTGTAGCTTCTCAGGACAATATCAATCGGCTAGATCAGATCAGAGAGGACAACCTACGTCGCGCCGGATTGCTTGCTGGAGAACCTACCACAGATGTGGCTCTGGTATGGCTAAGCTACAATGTACATGGGAATGAGTCCGTCTCCACAGAGGCTTCTATGGCTACACTATATGAGTTGATCAGTGATGGGTCTGACAAGGCAGGCTGGTTAGAGAATACCGTAGTGATTATCGATCCGTGCATCAACCCAGATGGTCGTGAGCGATATGTCAACTTTTACTGGCAGTATGGTAATCAGCCTTATACATCTGATCCTAATTCAATGGAGCATAGAGAGCCCTGGCCTAGCGGAAGGCCTAACCATTATTTGTTTGACCTCAATAGAGATTGGGCATGGCAAACGCAAATAGAAACACAGCACCGTATGGCTGTCTACAACCAATGGTTGCCTCACATCCATGTGGACTTTCACGAGCAAGGGATCAATAGTCCCTATTACTTTGCTCCTGCGGCCGAGCCTTTTCATGAATTGATTACAGATTGGCAGCGACGTTTTCAAACTATGATCGGTAATAATCATGCTAGGTATTTTGACGAAAAAGGCTGGTTTTATTTTACAAAAGAAGTCTTTGATCTACTGTATCCCAGTTATGGTGATACCTACCCTACTTACAACGGCGCTATTGGTATGACCTATGAACAGGGAGGCTCAGGTAGAGCCGGCCTTGGGGTGACTAATCAGGAAGGTGATACACTGACTCTTAGCGATAGAATAGCTCATCATTATATCACTGGTTTGTCGACTATTGAAATAACAGCGAAACATTCGAAGAAAGTCTTAGATGAATTTGAGCAGTTTTATAAGACCCGACCCAATTCAAAGTTTAAGTCTTATGTACTCAAGTTTGGTGGAGAGGACAAAATGTCTGAACTGATGCTTTGGCTGGATAAGAATGGCGTACAATACGGTACCGCATCAAATGCGAAAGGACTTAAAGGATATCATTATGGTTCTAAGAGAACCCGGGAATTTACGATCGGCCCAAAAGATTTGGTGATTACCACGGATCAGCCCAAATCTGTTTTGGTACAGGTGCTTTTCGAGCCAGAGACCAGGCTTGCCGATTCGTTGACTTATGATATTACCGCCTGGGCCGTTCCCTATGCCTGGAATGTTGAGGCTTTTGCTACTACAGAGGCTTTAGATGTCCGGCCTAGTTCTCAAGTAATATTTAAGGAAAATGATTTACCAGAGACTACTTATGCATTTGCCTTAGATTGGAGGGACTTTTCAGATGCGCAGTTTTTGAGTACACTTCTCAAAGAAGATGTGAAGGTTAGAATTGCTGGTCAGGATTTTCGAGTTGGTAGCAATGAAATGGGAGCTGGTAGTATCCTGATTTCTCGCAGAGATAATGCTGCATTAGGAGAGGATTTCGAAGAGATGATCGTAACACTTGCAAATGACCATCAACAGGAATTGGTCGTGCTGCAATCTGGTTTGGTCAATCGAGGCCCTGATGTAGGTTCAAATCAGATCAGCTATCTGAAAAAGCCAAAGGTAGCTTTGATAGGAGGGCAAGGTAGCTCGTCGTTGAGCTTTGGTGCTGCGTGGCATTTTATGGAGCAAGACCTTGGGTATCCAGTGACCACTTTAGAGATTTCTTATCTTAAAAATGTGGATCTTTCATCCTATGATGTGCTCATTATGCCTAATGGAGGCTATTCGGATTTTGATGAGGATCTGGCGCTGAAAATAACCAGGTGGGTGAGTGATGGAGGCAAACTAATTGCTATAGGAAGTGCCCTAGAAAAATGGATCGATACAGATCATTCTTCCTTGTCCCGTTACAATTCTGATGATGAGAAAAAGGAGTATGAAAAAAGGAAGTCTACCATTAAAGAAGACAGAAAGCTAATTGCTTTTGGAGATCAATCCAGAGAATTTATGAAAGACTACATACCTGGCGCAGTTTTCCAGGTAGCTATGGATCATACTCATCCACTTGCGTATGGCTATAAAAAAACCTATTATTCGCTGAAAACAAGAGCAAATCGGTACGCTTACCTTCCGAATCAGAATGTAGGAGTTATCAGATCAGCAGAAGACCATTTAAGTGGTTTTGCAGGGCAGTATGTGATGGAGTCCGTTGAAAAATCCTTGGTGTTTGGAGTGGAAAGTAAAGGACATGGCCAAATGGTCTACTTTGTTGACGACCCATTGTTTCGCTCCTTCTGGAGAGGAGGAAAGCTCCTAGTAGCAAATGCCATTTTCTTGGTTGGGCAGTAGTCATTGCAATATGTACCAGTCAAAAGCTTGGAGCTCATCGCATTACTCTTCGAATTAACAGGTCAAATGTTTAAGCATATTTGGCGGCACCAAACAAGTTATTGTCCATCTTGATCCTACTGCTCACATCCATAGCAGCGGCTCTTGTGATCTTGTTAATGCCATGTTTGTTTTTGACATTGTCCATCGCTTGATATAACCTAATAGTCTCTTCTGTATCCTCAAATAGATTGATTTGATAGTTACCATGTACTAAACTACTCAATCGGACACCTATGAGTCGTAGTTGCATCCGGCGAGTGTATAGTTGATCAAATAGGCGTATTATCTCCTTCATGACAATCTGGTCTGATGATGTGTAGGGTACATGACGTTGCTTGGTTTCGGTATCAAAGTTGGTATACCTAATCTTTACAGCTACGCATGAGGTGAGTTTCTGCTCTTGGCGAAGTTTATGACATAATTTTTCTACCATTGCTACGAGGATCACCTTCATCCCCTTCACATTCATAGAGTCCTGATCAAATGTACATTCTGTGGAAATTGATTTGCGTTCACTATAGGACTCAACCCTGGAGTCGTCAATGGCATTGGCTTTTCGCCATAATATGCGCCCATTTTTCCCAAAGGCTTTTTCGAGCATTTTGATGGGCATTTCCCGGAGCGTTCTAATATCTCTGACACCCATGTCCATTAAGAATTGGGCGGTCTTTTCCCCAACCATAGGGATTTTGCGTACCGACAATGGTGCTAGAAACGCTCTCTCCAGGCCTCTTTCGATATATTTTTCTCCATTTGGTTTGTATTCTCCGGTCACCACTTTCGAGATCATTTTATTGACAGAGAGACCCATAGAGATAGGGAGTCCCGTTTCGGAGATGATGCGCTTTCGCAGTTGTTTTGACCAGCTGTAGGTGTCGTAGTATTTGTCCATGCCACTTACGTCAACATAGAACTCATCGACTGACGCCTTTTCAAAAAGAGGAGCATCTTCAGCAATGACCTCCGTAACCATTCGAGAGTAGTAGCTGTAGGCTTCCATATCTCCGCTAATTACTTTGGCATCCGGACAGAGTCGTAGCGCCATTCGGGTTGGCATGGCAGAGTGTATGCCAAACTTTCTGGCTTCGTAGCTACAAGAGGCAACTACTCCACGCATGCCTCCACCACCAATGAGCAAGGGGATGCCTTTAAGCCTTTCATCTCTTAGTTGCTCGACAGATACAAAAAAGGCGTCTAGGTCTAAGTGAATAATAGCTCTGTTATTAATAGGCATAGAAGGTGGATATATTTTCATGGCTCATTGACAAATAGATGACTGAAAAAAGTAGGACCTGCCTAAGAGCTGGCAGGTCCCGGTGAGTATATATTCCACGACTGGTTCATGGCTAAACCTAAAATTTTTAGTATTAATTTCTTGTTTAAAGAATAATTACTAATTTTATGATCAAAATTACTAAATAAAATAGTAATACATGCAACAAGTAGCTAATAATTTTGGTGTAATGGATATTTCCTGTGTAACAGCCGATGTGACTTTTGATGATCACTACAAGCTAAGGTTGAGTTCTAAAAAGTTGAAATCAGGTAAGTGTCAGGTGAAGTTTTATGCAACTGTCCATGAACGAAAGGATCTTTATGGATATGTATTGGTTGACTCAGGACAGACGTTGAAGGATGTCGTAGTTCGGATTAAAGATAAACTCAATACTATTCAGCGGAGACGTGACTTTCAGCATATTCATTTGTATTCTATCGGAAAAACGAACCAGGATGATTTGAATTTTATCATCTTTGATTCTTGAAACCCGTATTTCGAAATTGAAAAAATTGATCTATGTCTATTGCCGATAATATCAAATTTTTAAGAAAAAAGGCTGGGTATACGCAAGAGCAATTTGCACAGCAGGTGGGTATTAAGCGTTCCGTGGTAGGTGCCTATGAAGAGGGGAGAGCAGAACCGAGGCTGCAAACTTTGTCAAAAATCGCCGAGGTGTTGAACACCACCGCTGATGCGATGATCAATCAGGACCTTACTACAGGGAAGATTCCCGGGCCTGCAGGCGAAAGGGTGAAAGTCCTGTCCATCACCGTGGATGAAAACGACCGTGAAAATATTGAATTGGTCCCTCAGAAGGCTGCGGCAGGATATCTCAATGGTTTTGCTGATCCCGAGTATGTAGCCGAACTGCCTAAGTTCAGATTACCGATGCTTCCTGGAAATGCCACCTATCGTGCTTTCGAGATACACGGCGATTCCATGTTGCCATTGGTATCTGGTGTGATCGTTATCGGAAAGTACCTGGAATCAATCAATGATATTAAAAATGGCAAAACATATGTACTCGTCACACAGAAGGAGGGGGTAGTTTACAAGCGAGTATTCAATTATCTCGAAGAGCGAGGAAAGCTATATCTCGTATCTGATAATAAAAATTACTCTGCCTATGAAGTGGACCCAATTGATGTAGAAGAAATATGGGAGGCTATAGCTTTTATTAGTATTCAGTTTCCAGACCCTAATACGACTACAGATATCTCACTTGAGAAGCTAACAGGAATGGTCTTGAATCTGCAAGATGATATTTCCAACATAAAAAAAGGTCTGGAAAGAAACGATTCGTAGATTTTTTCGTCATTAACGTCAATAGTTTTGGCACTTTTACGTTTCCGAAAGGGAACTGGCGCAAATGACGATCTCGCAAGTGAAGTATATAACCGCTTTTTTTGTCGTTTTATGGAATATTGGTCAAGTCATAGGCCAAACTACTACGGTGTCAGGTAAGGTGATCGAAACCGAGACTGGCTCGCCGGTGCCATTTGCCAATGTCGTTTTCACAGGAACCAGTGATGGAGCAATTACGGATTTCGACGGAAACTTCATAGCCAAGACGACGAAACCTGTTGACTCAATTGAAGTCAGGTATATTGGTTTTCTTAAAAAAATTAAACCAGTTCTCAGAGGAGAATCTCAGACGATCAACTTTCAGTTGGAGGAGGATGTGCAGACCTTGGCGGAAGTAGTAGTTTATGCCGGTGAAAACCCTGCATTCCCTATTTTGAGGAATATCAAAGCCGCAAAAGATGCGAATGATAAACGCGCGCTCAATGCCTATGAGTACGAAAGCTATACCAAGATAGAGCTGGATATTGACAATATCTCGGAAAAATTCAGAAACCGAAAACTCGTCAAGAAGATCACTTCAGTTTTGGATAGTATTGATCAGATTGCCGGAGAAGATGGGAAACCCATTTTGCCTGTTTTTATTTCTGAAGCGATCTCCAAATTCTATTTCAGAAATTCACCTACTTTTCGCCATGAGCATGTGCTGAAAACAAAAATTAGAGGAGTTGGTATCACTGATGGTTCTACCACCTCTCAAATCATTGGCTCGACATTGCAAGAGTATAATTTTTATCAGAATTGGTTAAGTATAGTAGGTAAGGAGTTTGTATCCCCCATCGCCGATTCTTGGAAGTTATATTATGAATATGATCTGGATGATAGTTTGTATATCGGAAATGATTACTGCTACCAGATTAGCTTTTTCCCAAAAAACGAACAGGATCTAGCATTCAGAGGAACCTTCTGGGTGACAAAAGAAGAATATGCACTTAAGCGGATAGATGCAACAGTTGGAAAATCGGCCAACCTGAATTTTATAGAGAAGATAAAAATCCAGCAGGACTTGATCAAAACTGATGCAGGACCTTGGTTACCAGAAAAATCCAGAGTGCTAGTAGATATCTCACAGATTACCGGTGAGACCGCAGGGCTTCTAGCTAAGTTTTATACTTCAACGAAAGACTACGTTATCAATCAACCAAAGGAGAGTGGTTTCTATCAAAATCCAGTAACTATGGATTGGGATGCACAAGAGGATTCCGAAGAGTACTGGCAAGAACATAGACATGATTCGCTCACGGCTACGGAAGAAAATGTGTATCAGATGATAGATACATTACGCAAGATTCCGGTAATCAGGTTTTATAGTGAAGCACTCAAGACTGCTGTCACGGGGTATATCACAGCTGGCCCCATTGATCTGGGACCCTACAATACATTGTATGGCAATAACGATGTAGAAGGATTGAGACTTGGTCTTGCCGCTAGAACAAATTTTGCCTTTAGTAAAAAATACACGCTAGGCGGGTTCGTAGGTTACGGCTTTGGTGATGATAGATGGAAGTACCTGGGGTATGCTAATTTCATTCTGGACAGAGACCCTTGGACTACTATCCGGATCGAGCGTCAAAGAGAAATTGAGCAGATCTGGTTGCTAAATGAGAACGTAGGCCTAAATAGTTTTTTCTATACCTTCAGTCGCTTTGGCAACCTGGAACAACCATTTCTGATCGAAAAAAACCGAATTAGCATTCAACGTCAGATGGGAGCTGGTCTCAATCAGACACTAGAGTTTAAACAAGAATCTTTTGATCCACAGTTTGACTTTACCTACCGAGAAAATCTGGACGACCCATCACAGGTAGCTTCAAGGTTTGATATCACCGAAGTTACATTATCGACCAGGTATGCGCGAGATGAAATTTTCGTAGTTAATGATAATGAACGACTAAGTCTGGGTACGGTCAAGTGGCCTGCAATTACTTTGAGTTATACCTATGGAATGGATGGGGTGCTGGGTAGTGACCTTTCATATCACAAAGTGAAGTTACGTTTTCAGAAAAAGCAGAAAATGGGATTGTTCGGTATTTCAAATTTTGACTTGGTATCAGGTTATATTTTTGGCGAGGTACCTTACCCACTGTTGTTTAACCCCATAGGTAACGAGACACCGATCTACGTGGGTTTTGCATACAATTTGATGCAATACTTTGAGTTTTCTAGCGATCAGTATGTGGAGTTACGATACAAGCACTCATTCGAAGGGTTTTTGCTCAACAAGGTCCCGTTATTAAGGAAGCTAAAGTGGCGATTGGTGGGGAATGCCAATCTGATCTACGGTGGTATGCGTGATGCTAACAAAGAGTTGATTGTAACCAGTCAAAATAATCAAGGTGAAGAGGCACTCCCTTTCTTTACTTTTGGCGATAAACCTTATGTTGAACTAGGTTATGGTATTGAAAATATCTTCAAAATATTCAGAGTCGATGCTTTTCATCGGTTGACGTATCTAGATCACCCAAATGTTAATAAGTTTGGGCTGAAATTTAGTGTTCAGGTCATTCTTTAAATCGTGCATCCTCGCGGACTGTTTTTTTTATTTCTGATTTGCGGCTGCAATTTTCGCCCTAAGTATGATCCGATCGTGGTACCTCACGTGTCAGATGATTTCTATTATAGCTCTATAGATCAATTAGAGAAAAAGATCGAAGAGCAACCTGGAGATACTGATTTCATCAAACTCCAATTGACCTACTTTGAGCAGCTTGATTGGCCTTCCTCTGCCGGTAGAGCTGTCAGACGTGCAAAAAAGACACTTTTAGACGATCCCAACTTCATTAAGCAATGCGCTGATTTTTATCGAAAAAATGGCAGATATATTGATCTCATCATGTTGTCAGAAGATTTGAAAGAGGTAAACTCTTCACCGAAATGGCTTCGGCAATATGAGATAGAGACTCTGATTGAGATGAATAGAAAAAGATCAGCGGCGGAGCAACTAAGGTATTACCTTTTAGCTTGGAACGCCCCGGAAGATGATCTTTTTGGTGCACTACAATACTCAAAATTGGGCGATACCGTATTAGCTATCTATCAGTTTGAACAATCGAGGGAATCTATTCCTTGGCACCGGTCTTATTTAGATGTTTATGCTCCGATATTGGTGCAAATTGATTTGCTAAACGTCGCTGAGGATGTGCTTCGTTCTCAACCTCATGAGATCAGATCCTTTAAAACAGATCGCCTGATTGCTGAGCTTTACTACAGACAGGAAAATAGAAAATCGGCTAAGGCTATTTTAAAACAACATGATGAAATAGAGTCATTTTGGAAGCTGGCAAACTGGTATAGACAAGAGCGTTCATGGGATTCGGCTATCTATCAGCTGAATAAGATTTTGATGAGAGACTCGCTGAACAGAGAGGCTATTATGATACAAGGAGATGTCAATCAAGAAAGAGGTTTTTTTACAAGCGCCCTACGTTCCTATTACTATTTATTACAACAGGACTCCACGGATACAGAAGCTCGGGAACAGGTAGATATCGTAAACCGAAAAATTGCATATTTGCGGAGAATTAGGGAATCCCAGCGAGAGATACCTACATTGGATCTGTCAAAAAAAGATATCGAGTAATTTCCAAATGAGTGAGAAGATAAAGATCACACTACCGGACGGCAGTGAGAGACAATATGACCGTGGAGTAACTGCCATGGACATCGCAAAAGACATTAGCGAAGGACTAGCAAGAAATGTGCTGTCAGCTAAGGTCAATGGTGAAGTGAGAGATGCGTTGAGAGGCATTGATAAAGATGCCAGATTAGAGCTACTCACCTGGAATAATGAAGAAGGTAAGGCCACGATGTGGCATTCTTCTGCGCATCTGATGGCGGAGGCGTTGGAAGCACTTTATCCCGGTGTGAAATTTGGTATTGGACCTGCTATTGAGAGCGGCTTCTACTACGATGTGGATTTCGGAGACCAACAGTTTGACTCTGAAAATCTCAAGCAGCTTGAAGATAAAATGCTTGAGTTGGCTCGTCAAAAGAATGAATACCTTAGAAAAGAAGTAAGCAAAACTGATGCGTTGGCTTATTTTCAGGAAAAGGGAGACGAATACAAACTAGAACTGATCGATGAGCTGGAAGACGGAACGATCACTTTCTATACCCAAGGTAATTTCACTGACCTTTGTAAAGGCCCACATATTCCCAATACTGGGTTTATTAAGGCCGCTAAAATCCTGAGTGTTGCTGGAGCATATTGGCGTGGTGATGAAAGCAAAAAACAACTTACCCGACTTTATGGAATCACTTTCCCTAAACAAAAGGAACTCAATGAGCATTTAGAGATGCTTGAGGAGGCTAAGAAAAGGGATCACCGGAAGATAGGTCAAGAATTAGACTTATTCACTTTTTCACAAAAGGTAGGAAAGGGTCTTCCGCTATGGCTTCCGAAAGGGGCAATATTGAGAGAACGGCTTGAAAACTTCCTCAAAAAGGCACAAGTCAAGGCAGGTTATGATCAGGTGGTTTCCCCTCATATAGGCGGTAAAGAGCTGTATGTTACATCGGGTCACTATGCTAAGTATGGAGAAGATTCCTTTCAACCCATACGGACCCCAGCTGAGGATGAAGAGTTTCTTTTGAAGCCTATGAATTGTCCGCACCATTGTGAGATTTATAAATCAAGACCCAGGTCTTACAAAGAGTTACCCATAAGATATGCGGAGTTTGGGACAGTGTATCGTTATGAGCAAAGTGGAGAGCTTCATGGACTTACCAGGGTGAGAGGATTTACCCAGGACGATGCACACATTTTTTGTCGTCCCGATCAGGTCAAAGAGGAATTTGCCAAGGTGATAGATTTAATACTATACGTTTTTAAAGCACTTGGTTTTGCGGATTTCACAACACAGGTCTCCCTGCGAGATCCAGATAATCCAGGTAAATACATCGGTAAAGATGAGGATTGGGAAAGAGCCGAGGCAGCAATACAGGAAGTGGCAAATGAGAAAGGACTGAAAACAGTGGTAGAAACCGGAGAGGCAGCATTTTATGGTCCTAAGTTAGACTTCATGGTGAAGGATGCGCTGAAGCGAAGTTGGCAATTGGGTACTATACAGGTAGACTATAGCTTACCTGAGAGATTTGAGTTGGAATACACAGGATCTGATAATTTGAAACATCGACCTGTAATGATTCACAGGGCGCCTTTCGGTTCTCTGGAGCGATTCGTTGCCATATTGATTGAAAATACTGCCGGGAATTTCCCTTTATGGTTAGCTCCTGAGCAGATGAGCATTTTACCTATATCTGAAAAATACCATGATTATGCAAAGGAAGTCTTTCTTCTCTTGCAACAGAAGGATATTAGGGGCCAGGTAGATGAGCGTGATGAAAAGATCGGTAAAAAAATCAGAGATGCTGAAGTCAAGAAAATACCGTTTATGCTGATCGTAGGAGAGAAAGAGTGTGAGGAACGTACCGTTTCTGTGAGGGCTCATGGGCATGGTGATCAGGGTAGTATGTCATTGAATGGATTTGTAGATCACTTCCAAGGGCTGGTAGACGAACTATTAAAATAGATTTTGTCTCGAAATATGAAGAAAATCACGATATTTGCGTTCGTTTTCAGAAAATTGTTCAACCTCTAATACCAAGAAAGCAATTAGTAAACAAAGAAGAGGGCCCTATCGGGGGAGAGTCGAAGAGCCTTACAAAGTAAATGGTAAGATAACCGCGCCCATGGTGAGGGTGGTTGGCGACAACGTAAAAGTTGATGTCTACCCAGTCGATCGAGCGGTGAGTATGGCCAGAGAAATGGGATTGGATCTAGTGGAGATATCTCCTAAAGCAGATCCTCCTGTATGTAAAATCATTGATTACTCCAAGTTCAAGTACGAGCAGAAGAAGAAGCAGAAGGAGATCAAGGCAAAAGCGCAGAAGACCGTCATCAAAGAGATTAGGTTTGGACCTAATACTGATGATCACGATTTCAACTTTAAGTTGAATCATGCCAAGAAGTTCTTGACGGAGGGGGCGAAGGTCAAAGCTTATGTACATTTTGTGGGTAGGACAATTGTCTTCAAAGACAGGGGAGAAATCCTTTTACTGAAGTTTGCACAAGCGCTAGAAGAAGAAGCAAAAGTGGAGCAATTGCCAAAATTAGAGGGAAAGCGAATGTTTCTAATGTTGACACCTAAACTTTCGAAGAAAAATTAAATAAAATGCCTAAAGTAAAAACAAACTCAAGTGCCAAAAAGCGATTTAAACTGACAGGCACAGGCAAAATCAAGCGCAAGCATGCATTTAAAAGTCATATCCTGACGAAGAAAGAAACTACGCAGAAGCGTAATCTGACTCAAGCGACATTGGTGCATAAGAGCGATGAGAAGAATATTAAGCACATGCTTAATATATAATAAGAGGTAATGGTTAAACCAGATAATATGGCCTAAAGATCTCACCAAAAGTGAGACGCCAGTTATCAAAAACAGTAATTTATTATGAGATCAGTAAATCATGTAGCATCAAGGGCCCGTCGCAAAAAGATGATGAAAAATGCGAAGGGCTACTTTGGAAGAAGGAAGAATGTCTGGACAGTGTCCAAAAATGCTATCGAAAAGGGATGGCAATATGCTTACCGAGATAGGAAAGCTAAGAAGAGAGAGTTTAGAGCCCTGTGGATCCAACGAATCAATGCTGGTGCCAGGGAGCATGGCCTATCATACTCCAAACTGATGGGGTTATTGAAAGCAGCCAATATAGATATCAATAGAAAGTCACTTGCCGATTTAGCAATGAATCATCCTGCAGCTTTTAAAGCTGTAGTTGATAAAGTGAATAAATAAGCATATTAACTTTTCGGAAGTTTGGAAGCCTCGTCATTAATTGACGAGGTTTTTTTATTTCTACTAAATGATAGAAACAAAAAAAGACAGCTTGGTAAGCTGTCTTCTTCACTGAATGCGGTTTGTATATTTAGATATATTTAAATCTGTTCTGTCTGAGCGTTACAAATTTCCACGTGCTCGCTAGTATATCTAGTACTGCATATCTTAATAAGGTTCCTAAGCTGTGTTTAAATAGTTTCATAGTCTGGCTGAATTAAGTTGAATACTTAAATATACGAAACCAGATAAAAACCGTCTATGAAGTTTGTATTGATAATGTGTTAATAAAGATAAACCGGAAAAATCTTGTAGTCAACCGGAATACAACATAATGAAAAATTACATTATGTTACAACATCGTTATGTGATCAACCCTATAAGTCAAGGGCTGGGTAATTCTTTTGAAAGATCGGAGATAAATTAGATGTACTTGAACCTGTTCTGGCGAAGAGTAATAAATTTCCAAGTACTTGCTAGGATATCTAAAACAATATATCGGAATGTTGTGGCGATGTCATATTGTAGTTTCATGTTTCTGGTCGGTTAGATTATGTATCGAAAGTAGATCAACTTTTCATGATGTTTAAATATCATGGTATCAAGAGGTATTTCTGTCGATGAAAGGGAAAAAATCCGCAGTGGTTTGGAACCAGTACAAACAAAAAAAGGGCTCTAAGGCCCTTTATCATGTTTTAATATTGCTGTCAAAGCGACAGGATAAATCCAATAGAAAAGCTACTCTCCCAGTCAAAGATAAAATCCTGGACAGATGCCCCCGCTTGCAGGCCTGCCAGGATATTAGCGCCAGCCATAGCTTTGGGGTCGTCTAGTTGATAGTCTTTTGGGGATTTTAAAACAGAGTACCTCTCGGAGTATTCATCGCTGGATTTTGCCAAAAGATAAGGTGCACCTCCAATGAGAAAACATCGACTTCTTTTGGTTGCAGGTATTTGTTGGGCAAGTTCTTTTACTTCGTTGAATACTTTCGTATCCTGGATCTCCTCCTTATAGTATTTTGCACCATAGGTTTCGATTGTTTTTATTTCTTCTCCATCGATCCATGAGATTTTGGTGTTTCCAGACCCGATATCCACCATGAAGGCTTCGTTATGAAACTCTTTAGGTAGTGAGGCTTTCAAGGCGTACTGACCTTCTTGCTCCGCGTTTACAGTATTGACATTGTAACCAATATTAGCCAATGCTTGATTGATAAGTGCTACTTTTTCATTTTCTCGAGCACTGGAGCTTACAATAAAATGAATGTTTTTACCATCGACACCTTTATTCTCCATACTAGCTATGTAATCCTCTAAACCAGCTTGCACGGCCTCAAGATCAGCTTGGTTTTCAAATACTTTGCTGACGCCATATTGAGCGTCGACCATTTTCCATCTTTTCTGATCATCTGCCTCCACTACAAAGGCGTCAAACCCCGCAGATCCCAGCAGTACTACGCCTTTTTTCAAGCCATTCTGGGGTAAGGGTGCCACATAATCAAATTTGGGTGTGTTAGAGGCTTCGACTTTGTTAGATTCCGTGGCTTCGGCCTTTTGCTGATCAGGATTGCAGGACAATAAGAAAAGAGAGCTGACCAATAAATGGATAAGGAAGTTAGATTTACACATGAAATTTTTGAGTGATTAAAGTTTTGGTTTTAGAATATTTGAAGAAATCTCAAATTTAAGAGACTCCTGCCGAAGTCACAACCAGTAAAACTTCAGGATGAGATATTATGGATCAAATGGAATGTAAGGAACTATATGGGTTTGTGAGCTTACTTTAATTTGATTATCTTAGTACATCACCAACTAGCGCACATAATGGAAATGATTGGCGACTTCCTGATCAACCTTATAGAGGTATTTAAGTATTCGATTAAAAGAATCTTCAAAATGATCAGAGGTCAAGTGGCCTAACTTACACTTCTTTTCTACCTCACACTTACTTGATACATTGATTTTTTCGGTTCACTACCGAAAATTCCTATTCACCCTTGCTTGTTTTCGTATTCGGAGTTTTTAATACTCTTTTACATCAACAAATCAGCAGATAAAATGAGTAAGTTTCTATTAAGCATTTTCGAGTTAACAAAATATTCTGTTAAACACTTCCTGGTAATGGGTATAGCCATGATGACAGGGAGAGTTTACTACCAGAGATAAGAATGAGTTTTTTCATATGATTAGTGTAATAGATTAAGATGCCTCCAGTTTGGAGGCATTTTTTTTGTTAAAACCAATCGTACACTATTCTAGTGATCAAGCTTGTTGGATAAGACTTTCGTTCCGGTCGACATGGCATTGTTCCGGTGGGTTGAGACTGCTGTATGCAAAAAGACGTACCTTCCTCTTTGTGCTTCTGATATAATGATTATAACAGCTATCAACTCCCAGTATGCCACTCACAAAGCTATGAGCGACCTGCGTGTGAAGTAATGCTACTCGTGCAGACCTTCCAATTTCATTAGAAAGGCGTACTCAAGGGCCTGTTCTCTATATCTTTTAAAACGTCCTGATGCTCCTCCATGACCTGCTTCCATATTGGTATGTAACAGTAGTAGGTTGTTGTCGGTTTTCTTGTCACGAAGTTTGGCTACCCATTTTGCTGGTTCCCAGTATTGGACCTGCGAGTCGAAAAGCCCTGTAGTTACTAGCATATTAGGGTAATTTTGAGCTTTTATCTGATCATAGGGAGAGTATGACAACATATATTCATAGGATTCAAGATTTTTAGGATTCCCCCATTCGTCAAATTCATTAGTAGTCAAGGGAATGGATTCGTCCAACATAGTGGATACGACATCAACAAAAGGTACGGCGGCAATTACCCCGTTATAAAGATCAGGAGCCATATTGACAACTGCGCCCATTAACAACCCTCCAGCGCTACCACCAAAGGCATATAAGTGATCACTGGAAGTATAGTTCTTCGCGATGAGATATCGACTACAATCAACAAAGTCGTTGAATGTGTTTTTCTTCTTAAACATCTTTCCATCTTCGTACCATTGCCTACCCATATCCTGTCCACCTCGAATATGAGCGATAGCCCAGATAAATCCTCGGTCAAGCAAGCTCAGTCGTGATGAATTGAAAGTAGCATTGGTAGAAGACCCGTAAGATCCATAAGCATAAAGTAATAGTGGAGTGCTTGAAGCTACTGTAGTATTTTTATTATAGACAAGTGAAATTGGTACCAAGGTGCCGTCACGAGCTTCGGCATACAATCTCTCGGAAACATAGTTTTTGGGATCATGACCTCCGACGACTTCATTTTGCTTCTTGAGGGTTTTTTGTCTTGAGCCCATGTCGTAATCATAAATGGCATTGGGTGTTGTAAAAGATGTATAGCCAAACCTGAGCTGCTGGGTTTCAAATTCAGGGTTGATACTGGAATAAACGGTATATGCCGGTTCCCCAAAATCAAGATAATGCTCTTCCTTAGTCTTCTGATCAATTACCTTTAGATGCGTTAATGCGTTGGCTCGCTCTGATATCACCAGATAGTCTTTAAAGACTTCTATGTTACTAAGTAAGACATCTTCCCGGTTGGGGATGACCTCTTTCCAGTTTTCCATTGATGTGGCTGATTCTGGGGTTTCCATCAGGCGGAAGTTTTGTGCTTCCCAATTGGTGACCATGTAGAACTTGTCTTCAAAATGGTCGATAGAATATTCATGTTTAGTACCTCTTGGAGTAAACTGTTTGAACTTACCACTTGGATCATCAGCATTGAGGATATGGTAATCGCTGACCAGTGTGCTGGAGTTGTAAATAATAACATACTTGTCTGATTTAGATTTATAAACTCCAATGTAGTAGGAGGGGTCTTTTTCATGGTAAACTATCTGATCTTGTGATATGGGTGTTCCCAATTTGTGTCTTACAATCCTTTCAGAAAGTAGTGATACTTTGTTTTTAGTGGTATAGAAGATGGTTTTGCTGTCATTAGCCCAGGCTGCATCGCCATTTGAGTTAGGCAAAATATCTTCTAAGAACTCACCTGTTTCCAGATTTTTGAAACGGACATTGTAAATACGACGACTGAGTGTATCTTCGTTGAAAGCAATAACCTTGTTGTCAGGACTGACCTCCCAGCTAGCAATCTTATAATAGGAATGATCCACAGCGAGTTCGTTGCCATTGAGCATGACTTGTTCTTCCGCTTGTAGGGTTTCTTTTTTCCTACAGTAGATAGGATACTCTTTACCTTCCTCGTACCTTGTATAGTACCAATATCCGTTCTTGAAAAATGGAACGGACTCATCGGTCTGTTTGATTCTACCAACAATTTCCTTGTATAGTTTTTCCTGGAGCGGTTCTGTATCTTTTAGGATAGTTTCTGTAAAGCTATTTTCATCATTGAGATAGTCGAGTACTTGTTGAGTTTGCTGATCAGGAGATTTGCTGGTTTTTTGATCATCTGTGAGTCTCATCCAAAAATAGGGGTCTATTCGGATATCCCCATGAGTGGTGAGTGTCGAATCCTTTTTGATAGCAATAGGTGGCTGCAGACCTGCGTCTTGCGACATATCTGAGTTTTTTTGAGTGGTACAACGGATTAGCGACAAAACTAAGACGCCCATCCATATTTTGAGTATGTATTTCATAAATGGTAATAGCTATGAAGGTGGCAAGATGAGAGATGAAGGCCTTAATTCCAAATATTATTCCGCCATCGGTAAGTGGTTTGAGGAATGTCAATTGATTTTGTACTTGAGTATCTTTTTCTTCATAACAAAAAAAGGTAATTTGTTAGCTATGGGATTTTTGGATGCGAGATACTTGACTGTCTGAATGAGCGATCTGGGTGATACATTTTGGGAAATTTATAAAAAATTTGCATCAAAATGGAAGCTCTGCGTCTATACATAGAAATGGAGTTGTTATGAACGAGCAAATGCAATACTATGATCTAGTTCGTGATTTTTTTGTCCGACGAGTCAAATCAAAGGAAGATGCGCTGGATCTTACGCAAGAAGTGTTTTTAAAGATTCTAAAAAATAATCCTGAATTTGAGGAGATTCAGAACCTGGGTGGATGGACCTTTACCGTAGCCAGAAATAAATTGATTGATTATTATCGTAAAAATAGAGTTGAGGAAATGGAGATCAGCGATAGGCTAGATCTGATCGAGAAAGAGGAGACAGGGTTTTACAATGGAATGGAGAAATGTATACCCAAATTCTTGACAGAACTCGACGACTATAGTAAGGAGCTCATCACTGCTATTGATTTTCAAGGTATCAGTCAAAAGGATTTGGCGAAAAAGCTGAATATTCCGTATCCGACACTTAGATCACATGTTCAACGTGCCAGAAAGAAGGTGCGGGACAGGTTTATGTCTATTTGTGATTTCTATTATGATTCCTGCGGCAACCTGATCGATTGTACGCTGAAGTCTGCCTCCAACTCTTGTTGAGTTCATCATTTTTCAAATCTTTCGTCAGTATGATTGGACTAAAAATTATTCGTAATGAAAAGACTGATATTGATTTTATGGCTGATGAGTACTGTAATCATCCTTTACGCGCAGGAGGCCAAGGTAGAGGAAGCGACGAAGCCCGGGTGCAACCCAAAGGCTTGCGGACCTCATGATACCAAGAAACAAGAAGCGGCAGTGATATCCACTCTTAGAGAAGACCTCAAAGCTATCGATCGTAAATGGTTGTTGAAGAATAAGGAAAAGGATAGTTATCAATCGATCTCCTCAAAAATCGAGAAGGGAGGGAATGATGGAGAAAGTTTGATAAAACTCATTATGGGTGCAGAGATACTGGATGCTTCACTCAGGTTCAGGTATACCCATCGCATGGTAGTGGTATTTAGTTATGAGGGTAGTAATGCGCAAAAAGTGCAAACCCTAAAAAAACACATTGCTCTACTTGAAAGCGTAATTACTAGTATTTGAAGGGATTTAGGTGAGTAGGTCAGTTGTAAGCTCAGTACTGGTCATGATGTTTCTTGTATTGACCGGCACGGGATTGATGAGTGTGCTAAGTAGTTACTCTACAAATGTGATTCTGATCCATGTGATATCAGGACTCCTTTTTCTATTGATAGTCCTGTTTCACTTACGCAACAATATTCGGATGCTACTTAGATCTTTGAAATCCAAAGGAGCCCTTGTGGCATTGGTCCCTCTATCCCTGATATCGATGTTTTGGTCAGCAACTGAGAGTCATCTTGCGGATTGGTATTTTAGCTTAAAGCGAGACCAGCCTATTGTTAAATTTGATCCTTTGGCTTTTGAGGTTTACGATAAGAGTAGCCTCAATTCACAAAAGATTACAGTGGAATTTCTCGCAGGAAAGCACTTTTGGTATCCGCAGGTATCAGTTTGGCTCGAGGATGAATTTAGCAATTTTCTGCAAACTATTTTCGTCTCTCACTCTACAGCCAAAGGGGTATTTTATGGCGACAGGACCAAAGACAACTTCCGTCAGCATGACCGAGAGAAGCCATGGGTGCCTAGCAGGTCAGTTAGGAGGGTGGATGCACTGCCTTACTGGTCGCATCGACGCGGGATCCAACAAGCAGATGGATTATATGCTCCTTCACGCGACGTGCCTATTGTTGATGCCATCTCCGGGGCGACTCCTTCCGGTCATTTTCAGTTGCATTTTGATCGGGACAGTTTGCGAAAATTTAAACTCCTGGTGGAGGTGAATGTGGCTTTTGATGAGAATGCTTACTATTCTGAATTTGACTTCCCTGATGATACTTCATACCATAGTGGAGCAGGCCTCATGGGACAGCCCTCGCTTGTATATCATGCAGATATCGATTTAGGTCACCCTACCAAATATTATCTAGCCAAATTGCAGGGACACGGACATCACTCTGGATCAGATGGAAGGCTCTACCAAGACCTACAGACCATTACTACAGCCACTGAGATATTTGACCGAATATTGATCCACGTGCAGGACTAGGGTCTAAACATCTTGCTGACTACCAGATCTTTGGTGCCTGGAGTGTACTTATAAAAACCTTCGCCTGTCTTGACCCCAAGGTAGCCTGCCGTTACCATATTGACAAGAAGAGGACAGGGGGCATACTTTGGGTTGCCTAATCCATCATACAACACCCGCATGATGGAAAGACATACATCCAAACCTATGAAATCCGCAAGTTGCAGAGGTCCCATTGGGTGAGCCATTCCGAGTTTCATGACGGTGTCAATTTCTTCAACTCCTGCCACGCCTTCAAAGAGGGAATAAATAGCCTCGTTGATCATAGGCATGAGAATCCGATTAGCTACAAAGCCTGGGTAGTCATTGACCTCAACAGGTACTTTACCTAGCTTTTTGCTGGTTTCCATGACAAGCTTGGTTGTTTCATCGGATGTAGCGTACCCTCTGATGACTTCGACCAATTTCATGACTGGGACAGGGTTCATGAAGTGCATTCCAATGACCTGTCCAGGTCTATTAGTTTTTGCAGCTATTTGTGTGATTGATATAGAGGAAGTATTGGTAGCTAGGATAGCTTGCTGAGGTGCCGATTGATCTATTTGCTGAAAAAGCTGCTTTTTAACCTCAATATTTTCAGTTGCAGCCTCGACCACTAACTGTGAGTCATTCACACCGTCGGCCACATTTGTAAATGTGTGAATGTTGGCAAGTACCTTGGCTTTTTCTTCTTCGCCGATCAATTCTTTTTTAATCTGCCGATCGAGGTTTTTACCTATGGTAGCAATAGCGCTGTCGAGGGCTTTTTGAGAAATATCAATCATCGCTACCTGATATCCGCCTTGAGCAAAGACATGCGCAATGCCGTTTCCCATGGTTCCTGATCCGATGACAGCTACTTTTTCAATATTCATGATGGGGTGTTTTGTGTTGTCGTAAGTACTAATGAAGTATAAGCGGGCAAAGCTAGCTGGTCACCACTGATTTTTGCCAAGGATTGGGAAGTGAAAATGATTTTTTTGAAATTGATATCATTGATATGGATTGTCTTTTTTCGAATATCCAGGTTATGAATTACCAGGAGTTGTTGTCCAACTCCGGTCAAATAGTATGCTAATATGTCGTCGTCCTCAATCGGGGCTTTTTGAAGTTCTCCTGTTTTAAAAATGGCCGGTAGATATTTTCTGAAATAAATCCATTTTCTGTAGTGATGATAGATTGATTCTTCGTTGGAGAGCTGCTTGGAAAGTGGTGTAACCTTATGATGAGTGCTGTACCAGGTCAATAAAGAGGATGTTTGGCAGCTATCAGCTTCTCCCCATGGAAATGGCTCTCGTATATGAGGGTCGGGCTTCATGCCAAGCATGCCGATTTCTTCGCCATAGTAGAGGCATACTTTGCCAGGAAGTGAAAGCAGAATTGAGGCTACCAATTTCGCCTTAGCTGTATTATTGCCGAGGCCGGATCTGATGCGTTCCTGATCATGATTTCCCAGAAAACTTACAGGAGAGTAAGAACTTTCCTCCGAATAATCTGACTGCACCTGCAGGTATTTTTTTACGAATTGGGTTGAGGCTTCTTGTAAAACTGCTTTTCGAATCACCTCGGAAAATTCAAAGTCGAAAACATCCATGACATCCAGATAGGGATAAATGTTTTTGGCCGTGTCCCAAACCTCCCCGATGAGGTGGACATCAGGATTCACCATTTCCATCTCTTTCCTAAATTGTTTCCAGAAGGATAGGCCCTTTTCAAGCTCATTTGGAAACATATGCTTCACAGCGTCGATACGAAAACCATCAATTCCTTTACGAAGCCAAAACTTCGCGATATCAAACAACTCCATCCGGAGAGAAGGGTTGCTAAGATTGAGATCAGCCATTCCCTCCCAGAAAAAACCCGAGTATTTTTCCTTGATTCCCGGAATGGAGTGCCATTGATAAATATTATCACTGTCTTCAGATACCGCTTTTGTAAGCCGATCACCAATTTCATCACTGGTGGCCCATTTGAAATATGAGTGATATGAGTTTGTAGCTCCTTTTTTGGCCTGCTGAAACCAGTAATGTTGAACGGAGCAGTGATTGATAACTAGGTCCATCAAAACTTTGATCTGTCGCCTGTGAGCTTCGTTAATTAAATGCTCAAAGTCTTTTAGGGTACCAAAGTCCTGATCAATTTCAAAGTAATCAACTACATCATACTTGTGATAGCTTGGAGAAGGATGTATGGGAGATAGCCAGAGGCAATCCACACCAAGTTGGTAGAGGTAGTCAAGCCGCTCTGTTATCCCATTGAGATCACCTATACCATCTCCATTTGCATCTGCAAAAGAAGGAATGAATATCTGGTAAATGATTTGCGGCATAGACTGAGAGTTGAGTCTAGCAGGCTAAAGTTGCTTATTTAATTTTTTCCTGAAGTCTTATCAATTGATAAGAGAGTGGCTCAAGCTTTAGCACAAGTTCTGAGGGTTGGTCGTAATCTTCTGTAGTACGACGATTGACACCTGCTTTACCACCTGTCCAGGTCATGAGTATCCTGCCCTTATGGATATTTATTTTTTCCCAAGCTTCAACGGGAATTTTGATTTGAGCAGTTTCATATGCCTCACTGAAATTAATGGCCACCAAAACAGCTTCATCTTCAGTGTGTCTCAGGAAGGTGTAGACCATATCTGAGTAGCCTTGGTAGCTTTCATTTCTATTAAAATAGTGTAGATCGAAAAAGCCCCCTGCTCGTATCGCTTCAGAAGTGTTGATTGCTGCGAGAATGGTCTGGTAGGCAGATTGAAGTTGTCTTTGTTCAGAGGAGAGTTTAGCGCCGTCAAACAAGCCGTCATTCATCCATTTCTGGTGTTCGGGTACCCCCCAGTAATCAAAAATGGTAGTTCGACCATCATCTCCTGAAAATCCGGATTCTCCCATGCCCGGCTCACCTACATCTTGGCCAAAATATAGCATCACGGGTCCGGTATGCATGAATGCTGTAGCAGCCATCATGGGGATACCTTTTCTCATGTCAGCAGCAAAATCCGGAGAGGCTATCCGCTGCTCATCATGATTCTCAAGGAAACGAAGCATTTTATCACTAATCCCTTCTTGTCGCTGCCATATAGCAGTTATGTCATCCGTAGTAGCCTTTTGTTGGATAATATGCTTAAGTGTATCATACAATTCCACTTTATCATACAAATAGTCAAAGCCGCCCTTGAAAATGTAGTTTCTGTAAGCATCTGGGTTATATATTTCGGCAATGAATACCACCTCCGGATGTTTTCGCTTGATCTCTGCCGTGATCCAGTTCCAAAATTCCACAGGAACCATCTCAGCCATGTCACAGCGAAATCCGTCGACACCTTTAGCCGCCCAAAACAGCAAAATGTCTTTGACCTTCAGCCATGTATCAGGAGTTTCTTCAAAATGGACCGAGCGTCCATTTTGGTAGTCTACGCCATAGTTGAGCTTTATAGTCTCGAACCAGTCATGAACCGACGGTGTAGCTGAAAATACATCATTACCAGTTGCTTTGGCAGGAGACTCATCGAACTTTCCATCTTTGGTGGGGTGGGTGTGTTCTCCAAGGGGATTATAGTCTTGAGGAACTACAAAGGGCCGGTCCGGTAAGTAGTAGAAATTGTTGTTGATTGAGAATGCCTGAGTTGCGTCATCGTCTTCGCCAAAGTCCGTAGTATTGGCTGGTTTAGCATCAGATTGATATCCCCTGGCAACATGATTTGGTACGAAATCAATCAATACTTTCATGCCGGCTTGATGAGTTCTCGCAATGAGTGATTCAAACTCATCCATTCGATTATTTACATCTACCGCCAGATCGGGGTTTACGTCATAATAGTCTTTGATAGCATAGGGTGAACCGGCTCTACCCTTGACCACATCTGCATCATCTAGTGCTATTCCGTATTGGGTATAATCAGTCAATACGGCATGCTCAATAGCTCCAGTG
>JAHCMJ010000281.1 GCA_019192485.1 Cyclobacteriaceae bacterium HetDA_MAG_MS6
CTGGCCTGGGGCTCGAACCCAGGACCCACGCCTTAAAAGGGCGTTGCTCTACCAGCTGAGCTAGCCAGTCATCATGATTCAGAAAGTGAAGCAAAAGATTTGCTCCGTTTAACAAATTTTAATTAGACAATCAGCGCTGTCTTTGTTAAAATTGAGGTGCAAAATTAGGAAGCCAGATCACAATTTCAAAGCAAACATGAATTTTAAGCTTTTATTTTTATTAATCGCCTGCTTATCAGCAAGTTACATCCTTAAAGCAAGGTCTGTTGAACGTGCTGACTCACTGTTTGCGTTACAGAAGTACACCGAGGCATTTGTACTGTATGAAACGATCTTTGAGGAAGATAAAAAAGCCTCTCCGGCTATGCTACTCAAAATGGCTTTTATCAAAGAGGGATTAGGTAACTATGTATCCGCCCTGTATTACCTCAATACCTATTATCAACTCACTTCTGATAAGAAAACGCTGAATAAAATGAGAGAGGTGGCGGAGCAACATGATCTGGTTGGTTATGAGTATTCCGATGTGGATTTTTTCTTCAATGTACTTCATAGGTACGAATTTCATATCATTGGAGCGCTACTAGCATTTTCACTGATGCTGGCAGCTTACATCTATCGCAAGCGCACCAACAATGAATTACCTGTCACGGCTAGTTTATTACAATTACTGACAATCGTAGTCATACTATTGATCTCCAATGATCTTTTGTCCCAGGAAATAGGGATCGTTGCCAAAGACAAGACTTTGCTCATGACAGGCCCATCGGCTGGTGCGGAACCTGTTGAGCTCATTGATAGTGGGCATAGACTACATGTAATCGAACATGGAGAACTATGGAGTAAAGTCCAATGGAATGAACAAGAGGTATACTTACGAAAAAACCGGCTTCTCATTATATAGTTAGGATGAAGGAGAAAGATGTAGTGCTGTACCTTGGTGAGGAGATTCGAAGCTCTGCAAGCTCCGGCACACCACCTGTCTACCAGACAAGCAACTTTGTTTTTGAAAGTGTCCAAGCCATGCGAGAGGCACTTATCCGTGAAGATGAATTGCCTTTTTATACAAGAGGAACCAATCCTACTGTGCAGCTGCTTCAAGCTAAAATGGCTGCTCTTGAAGGAACAGAATCCGCATTGATACTGGGAAGTGGCAGCGCAGCAATCGCCGCAGGTCTCCTAGCCAACCTCAAGTACGGTGATCACATCTTGGCCGTTGCCAACCCATATAGCTGGACCAAGAAACTGATCCAAAGACTGGAAAGATGGGGCATTGCTCACACCTTTGCAGACGGCTCAGATACGGCATCATTTCTGAGTTGCGTCCAGAAAAACACAAAAGTCATCTACCTGGAAAGTCCTAATTCCTGGACGTATGAAATGCAGGACCTGGAGACCATAGCGGCATTCGCCAAAAGTCGAAACATCCTGACGATGATAGATAATAGTTTTGCGTCACCGATCAATCAACACCCGGCTAACTATGGTATCGACCTCATCGCTCATTCGGCCACCAAATACCTGAATGGTCACAGTGACGTTGTGGCTGGAGTCCTTTGTGCCAGCAAAGTCATGATCAAGTCCATCTTTCAGACAGAGTATATGATGTTGGGTGGTGTGGTCTCTCCAAACGATGCATCCCTCATACTCAGATCTCTTAGAACGCTGCCTATGAGAATGAAGGCCGTAGCAGAAACCACACTTGAAGTCATAGCTTACCTCGAACAACACCCTAAGGTTGCCAAGCTTCATCATCCTCATGCCAAGGGTTATCCTCAACAAGAATTGACTGCAAAGTATCTCAGCCAGCCTTCCGGATTATTTACAATTGATCTGGTCGAAAGAGACTCTAGGAAGGTTGAGGCATTTTGCAATGCCTTGAAAAGATTCAAAGCCGGTCCGTCATGGGGCAGTTACAAGTCTTTGTATTTCCCGGCTATTGCCCTCATGACATCGCAAAACTATCAAAGTGCAAACATCCTTCCTGAAAGAATACGATTTGGCATAGGCTTTGATGAGGCAGAGGACTTGATAACTGACCTTGATAGTGCATTCAAAATTCTTTAGTCTCTTACTGATCTTATTTTGTAGCAGCAAGACCTTTGCGCAAGAATATATCCTGACAGGAAAAGTTGTAGATGAAAATGGAAAGGGGCTACCCTTTGCCACGCTGTACCTGGAGGGTACAACCAATGGCACCACAGCAAACCGAGATGGTGACTTCCAGTTGAAAACGGCCACAGCCAAGCACATGCTACATATCCGATTTGTCGGGTACCAACAACAGGCTATACCAGTTTCAGGCTCCACTAATCTCGGCAAAATCACCATGAAGCCTGAAATATTGCAATTAAGAGCGGTGACAGTAACCGCTGATCAGGAAAACCCAGCAGTGCGTATCATCAGAGAAACCATCAAAAAAAGAAAGTACCACCTCAATGAGGTAAAGGCCTATCAGTGTGATGTCTACATCAAGGGCCATCAGCGACTGGACGACCGGCCGGATAAGATACTTGGCATCACCATAGATGTAGATACAGGCATTGTTTATCTATCGGAATCTATCTCGGAGCTTCATTACGAACGCCCGGACAAATTTTTTGAGCGCATGATATCCTCTAAAGTAAGCGGAGACAATAACGCCTTTAGCTGGAACCAAGCCTCTGATATGTTGCTTGACTTTTATGAGAACAACTTTGCGCAGGAAGGCTTTAACGAACGGCCCATTGTAAGTCCGATTGCCAGTAATGCTTTCTTCTTTTACAACTATAAGTTGGAAGGGTACTTCCAAGAAGGTGATCATTTCATCAACAAGATACGGGTGATCCCAAAGCGACGAACAGACCCTGTATTCTCCGGATACATCTACATCGTCGAGGACCAATGGCGAATACACAGCGTTGATTTACTTCTTACCAGGGACCGAGGCATTGAATTTCTGGATTCCGTAAAAGTCCATCAAGTCTATGCCCCTGCACAATATGACATATGGATGCCCATCTCACAGGACCTACAGTTCGACTTCAAAGCTTTTGGATTCAAAGGCAGCGGACATTTTGTGGGCATTTACTCTAAATATGAGCTAGAGCCTAACTATGAGTACTATCAGAAAAAGGCTAAAGGCATGCCCAAATTTGAAGAAGATCACGAAAAAGTTGATTTGTTTCAAAAGAAAGACTTCAACAATGGCATCATGGTGGTAGAGGAAGATGCCAACAAGAAGGACTCTATTTACTGGATTGAGGTCCGCCCCATGCCGCTTTCTCCTTTGGAAGAGAGAGACTACTTCAAAAAGGACAGCATAAAAATCATAAAAGAGTCAAAACCCTATAAAGACTCAGTAGATGCACGGAACAACAAGTTAAAGACTGGCAATATTTTCTTTTCAGGTTATACTTACCAAAATAGTTTCAAGGAGTTTACCTGGAGTACTCCTTCCATTTTGCAGACTTTCACCTACAACACTGTAGAAGGCTTCGCTCCAACAGCGACCGTCACCTACCGCAAGACCAAGGACCAAAGAACAGTATTTGCCATCTCTCCTACCTTCCGTTATGGTTTTGCTAATGAACAGTTTCAAGCCAAGGTAGAAGGCGAGTATCAATGGAGAGACAAAAGGTTTACACGCGTCAGAGCAGGGTTTGGACGTTATGTTTCGCAATTCAAGAAGGATGGTGCTATTGGCGAATTTCCCAATACCATATTTACGATGCTTCAGGGAAACAATTACATGAAGCTTTATCAGAAAGATTTCTTTGTCTATAGCCAATTCAGACAGGAAATTAAAAATGGATTGATGTTGACCACATCTCTTTCTTATGAGAAAAGAAGCGAAATGGACAATATGGATGATTTCACATTTTCAAACGAGTCCGTTGCAAACATCACTTCCAACCAGCCTATCAACAATGGGCAGGAGGTAACTATGGCAGAACACGGCGCATTAATTGCTGAAGTGCAGGCCAGGATCAGAATAGGTCAACGATACATCGATCGACCGGATCGAAAGGTGATTCTTGAGACCAAATTCCCCGATATCACGCTCACTTATCGAAAAGGAATCCCCCTAAACACTGGGGATGCCAATTTTGATGAGGTGAAGGCCACCATAAGCGATAACTTGACAGTTGGCCTGGGAGGTAACACTCAATTTCTTGCAAGTGCGGGATATTTTCTATCTAACCAGGAAGTAGAATTCCCGGACTTCCATCATTTCAGCGGAAACCGCACCTATCTCGCCAATTTTGGGCGGGATCACTTTCAACTTCTGGACTATTACCAGCATAGTACTGACGACAGCTACTTTGAGGCCCATCTGGAACACCACTTCAATGAGTTTGTGTTAAACATACTTCCCTGGATCAACCGACTTAACTGGCAAACGGTCCTATCTGTCAACTACCTTACGACCCCCGAGCTCAAATCCTATTTCGAATTTGGCGTCGGTATTGAGCACATTTTCAAGATCATGAGGGTGGATTATTACCGATCGTATGACAGTGGCAACTTCACTTCAGAAGGTATTCGCGTAGGTTTCGGCTTCTAGCAAAATTTATCTGACTAGTTGCACGTAACCGTTATACTCTGTACGTTGGTACTTGACTACATAGAAATAAGTGCCAACTGGAAAATCACCTCCATCCCATCTAAAATCCCGTGTTTCGGAAAAGAAAACACGCTTGCCAGCTCTATCATGGATCGACACATACTCAAATCGATCATCGCAGTTATCAATTGGTAAATCACTTAAGGGTTCATCCAAGTTGGTCATGGAGAAGACCTCATTCACATCATCTCCATTAGGTGTGAAGACATTAGGGGGCAAAAACCGTTCAAAGTTCTCACGGTCCTGAAAAATCTCAAAAGTAATCGTATCCGTGTCAAATTTGGAAATCGGACAAATATCATCTGTGGCCAGAAAGACCAATTCGTATGTTTTTGAGGAGCCATCAGGGTTGATCAGGTTACACTCCGGGGTCCATTCGAGGGTTGAGGACACGGTGCCCTTTCCTGTGGCACCTGGAAACCTCAATGATGAAGATGATGGCAGTCTTGCCCCATCAAAGAAAGATAAGGAGATTACATCATCCACATCCATATCATTTGCTATCATCAAAAGACTAAAAGGTTCGTTGACTTTGAGTCGATAATCAGGCTGTTCCAAAATGAGTGGTTGATTGTTCACAGGCTGCGAAAGATTAACCACAAGTGTCAAAGTATCAAAATTCTTCACTTGGCACTTATCGGTATCATCACCGATGAAGTAAAAAGTATAGGTCTCCTCTCCCAAAAGATTGAACAACCCACAATCAATGTCCCAACGAAAATTTGAAGAAGCTTTTCCCTGACCTGAACTAGGGTTGAATTGAACTCCAAAGTCAGTGGGAACAAACTCTTTACCAGCAAGAATCAAACTTACCTGATCATCATCTGCATCATCTATCACGGCGGTATATTCTAGAATATCTCCGTAGGTTACATCTATTTCGGTTATTGAAGTTGACAAAAAGGAAACTTCAGGGTTGGTATTGGGAGGCAAAATCACCTCCAGGTCCAACCAAATCACATTGGGGTTTTCATAGTCGCACTCGTCCAGGTCCTCTACTCTCAGTCCAACTCTAAATACCTGACTTTCTGCAAAATCATTTTCGAGACAATTGGTGTCCCAAGTCAGACGGCCTCCTATATCCCCGGCTACGCTGCTTGTCGTCTCAAGCGTCAAGCCTATTTCTGATGGGTTTTCTACACCTTCCACTGTCAGCGCAAAATACATCAGGTGATCATCGGCATCTGTGCCAACGAAATCCCTCACAAAGACGTCATTCTCATCCACGATGATCGATCCAGAGACTAAATCTGATATGGGTAAGGCATTTGATGGAGGTTCCACTTGCATAGTCAATCGTAAGGTATCCAACTGCGGAAGGGGACAAGCGTCATCTGCAGCTATGAGATCTATGATAAATGGGTCCTCACCTAGTGGTGGACAGCCAGGAGCACATACTTCGATCAGCAGGGTATCCACTCCAGATCCTACAAATTGCTGTTTTACAGTAAAGATGTCATCTACATGTCCCTCAAAGTTTACAGGCTCGGCTCGGAAGGAAATAGTCTCACCAGGAGTGATATTTGTTACGGTAAATTCGAAACACTTAT
>JAHCMJ010000282.1 GCA_019192485.1 Cyclobacteriaceae bacterium HetDA_MAG_MS6
CAAGGTACTTTTCACCAATACCCCTATGCTTTGAGGGAAGAACATCCGACTGAATCAATAGGTACGAGCCATGATCTAGCGCTCAACGAACTGTATGCTTATGCGAGAATAGACGTGTTAGAAAAGAGCAAACTTGGCTTAGGACTTCGAAAAAACCTAACAGAATCTACTTCAGGAAATTACTTGAGCTATCAGATGAATTTTAGCTGGTCACTTACCAAGCAACTCACTGCTATCATGGGAGCCGGTAAGTATCATATGAGTTTATTCAATAGGAATCTGAATACTAAAGAGTTCGTCTCCCGCTATCAAGCCAGCCTTGACCTCAAACATGACTTACCAAGGTTCGATCACCAACTCTCTTTGTTCTATAAAGACGGTAGTAGCACCGTAATCGGTGAAAATCAAATTTTGGGACTGGAGTACTTTGTTCAATACCATATTGCCGGTAAGCTCAAAGGCCAAACCTCCGTTTCAAGTCTGCGAGTAAGTGGATCGAAGGATCTTGAACTATATGACTTGGATTATTTCATCAAGGGTAATTTCAGCTATGAGTTGCCTGCTAGTGTGACTCTGGCTATCAACTATAGCTGGAGGCAGGGATCTGAATACCTGCAAATACGAGAAACTCGTTTTGATGATGACTTGCAAGTTCACGAACCATTTTTTGAAGAAAACGCGAGGAATCGCTTTCGAGATTATAGGATTATCAGCCTCCATATCAGTAAACTTCATGCTGTAAACGAAAAGTTGTCCATTGAATATTTTGGTAGCGTCTCCAATGTCGCGGATATCAAAAATGAAAGGAGTTGGCTTTACTCGCACGACTATACCACCCGTACTCAAGAATACTTCCAACGCAGGTTGTTTTACATGGGGTTTAATATCAATTTTCTCTAATCTCAGAAACCGTTTGGCAAAGCTGATTTATGGTCTATTTTTGCAGCTCGTTAAAAACACCCATTTGAATGAGCGTACTAGTCAATAAGGATTCAAAAATTATCGTGCAGGGTTTTACAGGTTCGGAAGGCACATTCCACGCCGAACAAATGATCGAATACGGATCCAATGTCGTAGGTGGCGTTACTCCCGGAAAAGGCGGGCAAACTCATCTTGATCGTCCGGTTTTCAATTCCGTGCAAGAAGCTGTCGATAAGACTAGCGCCAATGTATCAATCATCTTTGTGCCACCTGCTTTCGCAGCCGATGCTATTATGGAAGCCGCAGACGCTGGTATCAAGGTGATCATCACTATCACTGAGGGCATCCCTGTCAAGGACATGATGACTGCGAAACCTTATGCTAAGAAGAGGGGTGCAACACTTATTGGTCCGAACTGCCCTGGTGTAATCACTCCGGAAGAAGCCAAAGTAGGTATCATGCCGGGATTTGTCTTTCAAAAAGGTAAAGTGGGTATCGTCTCCAAATCCGGCACATTGACTTATGAGGCAGCGGACCAAGTGGTGAAAGCTGGACTGGGTATTTCCACAGCTATTGGAATCGGAGGAGATCCAATCATTGGTACGTCTACCAAAGAGGCTGTACAACTACTGATGGAAGATCCTGAAACTGAAGGCATCGTCATGATAGGAGAAATTGGCGGGCAATACGAGGCAGACGCAGCCAAATGGATCAAAGAAAATGGCAATAAAAAACCCGTTGTAGGATTCATTGCCGGGCAAACAGCACCTCCCGGTCGACGCATGGGTCACGCCGGAGCTATTATCGGCGGTAAAGATGATACAGCTGAGGCCAAAATGAAGATTATGGCTGAATGCGGTCTACATGTAGCCAAGTCTCCGGCAGATATCGGTGAAAGCATGGTAAAGGCGCTCGGCTAATTTCGCCTCACTTCATTAATTTCAACTGGTCGAAACAGTATGGTTTTGTGCTGTTTCATATCTCGTAAATCCCAATTCACAACATCTCATTTTCTTAGGTATACCAAAGTCATTTCTTTAGTGAGTGCTTTCTTTGACTTGCTCAAGGTAAAAGCCTTTGGCAATCGGCTACTGGATCTATCTCTCCCCAAATCGGTGAGTAATGTTTAATCCTAAAAATCTAAAGGGAAATGAGCAAATCCTATTTTGAAGTAGTAACGGAGGACAGAGTCCTCAAAGCCACATTAAAAGGCTATTGGAAAGACTCCATTGTTGATGAGATCGGCCCAGCAATTGTCGAGGCTTTTAAAAAAGCAGCTGATAGCATTCCACAGGACAAATTTTTGGTGCTGGTAGACATGAGTCAATTTGGTCAACCAACCGAAAAAGCCAAGTACTACCTGGAACAATGCATGGCTTATGGTTTGACACACGGTGTGCACCAAGCAGTAGAAATAGTCCCTAAAACACTTCTAAAAATGGGCTTAGATCAAGCCGCTAAAAACGTAAGCAAGGATTTGCCGCGTATCATCGCCAAGACTCATCAAGAGGCAGAAACTATTTTAGCCAAACTAAAAGCCGAACTAGCGCAAGTGGCGTAGTCACGATACGACAAAAAATAGAAGGATCTGAACAGGACCCTTAAATAAATCGTACCGTGCCAACGAAGTGACTGACAAATTTTGTTTGGATTTTGCAAACTAAAAATCCATCGCTACGTTTGTAGCTCCAAATCGAAATAAGTCGATTTATAAAGAAGTGCTGAGAGACAGGCTCGTAGAAGCACTAGCAACCTTCCGAAATTTCACCCTTCGGAAAGGTGCTAAGTCCTGATAGATAAATTGATCATATGAACAATCATATCAAAACCATCTCAACCAGGCCAAGCCAAGGGCTCACTCCGATAGTCTGCATAATTGCTAGCTACTTCGGCAGCAATTTCTATTGTTGTCGCTAGATATTATTCTTCATTTCTATCCTAAATCAAAAATCGAATATCCAAAAATTATTTAAAAACCATTATGTCTGATTTGAAATTTGAAACCCTACAACTACATGCCGGACAAGAAGTAGATGAGACTACAAGATCCCGTGCAGTACCTATATACCAAACTACCTCATATACCTTCAAGGATTCTGAACATGGAGCTAACCTCTTTGCTTTGAAAGAGTTTGGCAACATCTACACCAGGATAATGAATCCTACAACGGATGTATTTGAAAAAAGGATCGCAGCATTGGAAGGTGGCGTGGCTGCTGTGGCTACAGGTTCTGGTCAAGCAGCTCAGTTCCTCGCGCTGAACAATATTCTGCAGTCTGGCGACAACTTTGTCTCCACGTCTTTTCTTTATGGTGGAACCTACAATCAATTCAAGGTGGCCTTTAAGCGCTTGGGAGTGGAGACAAGGTTTGCCGAAGGAGATACTCCGGAACAATTTGAGCAGTTGGTAGATGAAAACACAAAAGCATTTTACCTGGAGACTATAGGTAATCCCGGCTTCAACATACCTGATTTTGAAGCTATCGCAGCGGTTGCTAAAAAATATGATATTCCGCTGATTGTAGACAATACCTTCGGTGCAGCAGGTTATTTATTCAGACCTCTTGAGCATGGTGCTTCGGTAGTTGTGGCATCTGCAACCAAGTGGATCGGTGGGCACGGTACGACTATAGGCGGAGTCATCGTTGATGGAGGAAACTATAATTGGGGCAATGGCAAATTCCCACAATTCACAGAACCTTCAGAAGGCTATCATGGTATGGTGTTCTGGGATATTTTCGGAGAAGGAAATCCTATTGGACTGCCAAACATTGCATTTGCCATTCGGGCAAGAGTAGAAGGTTTGAGAGACTTTGGCTCGGCTCAGAGTCCTTTCAACTCATTCTTGTTGCTTCAAGGCCTTGAGACACTTTCGCTTCGAGTACAGCGTACTGTAGACAATGCACTGGAACTAGCCAAATGGTTGGAGGCTCACCCTGCGGTAGAAAAGGTAAACTATCCTGGACTGGAAAGCAGCACATACCATGGATTAGCTAAAAAATACCTAAAAAATGGTTTCGGAGGAGTGATGTCTTTCGAGCTCAATGGCGACAAAGAACAAGCGACCAAATTAGTTGATAGCATGCAATTGGTCAGTCATCTGGCAAATGTTGGTGACGCGAAGACGTTGATCATTCAACCTTCAGCCACCACCCACCAGCAATTGACAGAAGAAGAACAGCTGACAGCGGGCGTAGGACCTAATTTACTTAGAGTCTCCGTCGGTATTGAGCATATTGATGATATCAAAGCAGATTTTACTCAAGCTTTTGAAAAAGTAAATGCAGACGCTCCTGTTACCGCCTAAGACAAGCGAGCTAACGCTAAGTAAACCCATAGCACTTGAGGGAGGCGGAGTTCTCCCTCAGGTTACTATCAATTATACATCAGCCGGTGAGCTAAACGCCGACAAGTCCAATGTTGTTTGGGTTTTCCACGCGCTCACTGCCAATAGTGACCCGTTTGAGTGGTGGCCAGATTTGTTTGGTTCAGGTAGAGCTTTTGATCCAGAACAGCATTATATCATCTGTGCCAACATGTTAGGCTCCTGCTACGGCACCACCGGCCCCGAGGATTACAGCTTCCCGATAGTGACAATAAGAGACATGGTCAAATTGCATCAAGAACTCCGAGAGTCACTGGGAATTGAAAAAATTAAAATAGGTATCGGAGGATCTATGGGTGGCCAACAACTGCTGGAATGGTCAGTGATGGAACCGGAGCGATTTGAGAAGATCATTCCCATTGCAACGAACGCGGAGCACTCGGCTTGGGGAATTGCTTTTAACGAAGCCCAACGTATGGCCATTGACAATCCTAATCCTGAAAAAGGGCTAGAAGCGGCCAGAGCGGTTGCCATGCTTTCCTACCGAAACTACCATGCCTACGAGAAAACCCAAAAGGATGAGGATAAAAGAATCGACCAGTTTAGCGCTTCTTCTTATCAAAGATATCAAGGTGAAAAACTGAGGAAAAGATTTAAGCCTGAGAGCTACTATTATCTATCAAAGGCAATGGATAGCCATCATTTAGGGAGACATTTCGAGTCCAGCCAAGCCGCTTTGAATCGAGTGGTATCAGATGCGCTGGTCATCAGCATTACTTCTGATATTCTTTTCCCAACTGTGGAACAGGAATTCTTGGCCCACCATTTACCTCACGCCAAATTGGAGTTAGTAGATAGTGCTTTTGGCCACGATGGATTTCTCGTCGAAATGGAAACGATTAGCCGACTTGTCAAAGATTTCATAGCATGAAAAAAATAGGAATGTTTGGATTTGGCTGTGTGGCCCAAGGTTTTTATCACGCCCTACAGCATAGTTCACTTGAAGCCGAGATCAAGAAAATAGTTATCAAAAATCCAAGCAAGGATCGTGGGTTAAGTAAATCTCTGTTTTCCACGACCCCTCATGATATTTTCGATGATCCAGAGATTGATGTCATCGTAGAACTTATCGATGATAGTAAAGTAGCTCTTCAAATAGCGAAAACCGCCTTTTCAAAAAGGATACCTCTCATCTCCGCTAATAAGAAGATGATTGCTGAAAACCTGGAATTGCTACAACAATTGCAAGTAGAGTCCAATACACCCATCCTATATGAGGGGGCAGTTGCTGGCTCCATCCCCATTCTACAAAACCTCGAAAAGTATTTTGCCACACAGGAAATCGAAAGCATCAGAGGAATTCTAAACGGGTCCACTAACTATATCTTGTCCAGAATGAAAAGGGAGGCCATCCCATTCGACGTAGCCTTGAAAGCAGCACAAGATCTTGGTTTTGCTGAATCTGATCCCACACTGGATGTCGGAGGGTGGGACGCTGCATATAAGACCATTATATTGGTCTACCATGCTTTTGGCAAGGTATTGACTATCGACGATCTAAAGATCAGAGGAATAGACAAGTTATCTGCTTACGAACTACAACAGAGCAGGAAAGAAAACCAAAAAGTCAAACTTATTTCATCCATCTCTTACAAGCAGGGGACGCTTGATGCCAAAGTGACTCCGGAGATTTTAGATGGTGAGGATGGGCTTTATGCTATAGACAATGAGTTGAATGCTGTTCAAATTTCGGGCTCGCTATGCGATGAGCAAGTCTATATTGGAAAGGGAGCTGGCAGCTATCCTACGGGTTCGGCGGTCATTAGCGATCTAAACCTGCTCCTACAGGGATTTAGCTACCAAGTAAGAAAAAGCAAGAAGAAGGAAGCTGCTTAGATAAATGCA
>JAHCMJ010000283.1 GCA_019192485.1 Cyclobacteriaceae bacterium HetDA_MAG_MS6
GGTAAACACTATTTTTTCACCATCTGGAGAAATAGATGGATACCGCATCCATAGTGGACTGAATGCATATGAGACCAAGCCCGCCAGAAGTAGGCAACAAACCGTAAAGTGCTTTTTCATAATAGTTTTCTAAATAGTCAGATTCAATTTATCCAAAGCCAATAGGGAAGACAATGAAATGCTTGAGGAGTCTATACTTCCTTTACACAGGCGGTAACACTAAGAAAAAGCAGAATAGCACCTATCATCACCTCTATGATCGAGTAGTAGCGTGCTCACAGAATATTTCATGCTTTTCAGATGAAAAATGAAAATATTATGACCCTTGATCCTGATTTTCCCTTACATCTTTTATTTCCTAAGACTTGCGACTTACATTTGCCGTCATTTAGGCAAACGTGTAGATCATGATCATTCCAAAGGAAACGAAGCTTACCCCTGACCAGCTCCAGGAGGTTATTTCTATTGTCGGAGAATATAACTGTAGAATCCAGACCATAGAGGGTCACCATCGAACCATTTATGCGGTTCTGGGCGAGGAGCGAGAAACCATCATGGTCAATAGGATTCTTGGGTTAGATTACATTGATCGGTTTGACGCGGTAGACTCACCGTTCAAATTGATGGATATCCATTCGGAGTTGTCCTTTCACAAGATCAAGATTGGGTCTGCTATAGTAGGTGAAGAACCTCTGATTATCGCAGGGCACTGTACGATTGATCCTAAAAATCCGAACCTGTTCCTGGAGTCTGCGCATGCTGTGAAAGAAGCTGGTGCAAAAGCTATTCGTGGTGGCGTCTGGAAGCCTCGTACTATGCCCTATTCATTCCAGGGAGATGACAATTCAATGGAGATTTTAGTGGAAGCCAGGAACCAGACAGGGTTACCGGTGGATACGGAGGTAATGGATCAGCATCAACTGGAGATTGCGGTAGAAGCAGGTGTAGATGTCCTGCAAATAGGAGCTCGAAACGCTCTGAACTATTCGCTATTGAAAAAGGTGGGAGAGCTTACCGCTGACAAACCTATAGCCGTGCTATTGAAAAGGTCAATGGGAATGGGTCCGGTCAATGAATTTATAGCCGCAGCAGAATACATTGCAGCAGGAGGAAATCCTGATGTGATGCTATGCCCTCGTGGTACTCAGCCCACCATGGATGGATACCGCAACTATCCAGATGAAAGTATAACACCACTACTGAAGGAAAAGACTTGGGCTCCGGTGATTGTAGATCCTTCGCACTCTGTTGGTCGAGCCAAATATGTAGCATCTGCAAGCCTAGCGGCGATGTCGTATGGTGCTGATGGGTTGATTATCGAAACACATATCGATCCAAAACGTGGTATTGGTGATGATCCTAAGCAAGCTTTGAGTCCCGAGGAGCTGAAGCAACTGATCTCTGATATCAAGGAGATCTGGGAGATCAAAAGAAGAAATGAGGTGATTGCCTAGTTGGTAATCACATGATAAAAAGAAAAGCGGACACTCATAAGAGCGATCCGCTTTTTTGTTGCCCTAGAATTGGGCATTCACCGACATATAAAGCATCTCAACAAAATCTTCAGCTATTCTATGTTTTAGGGTTCTTTGAAACCCTATTTCAAGGTGGTACCATGTTGCGGTGTAAAAAGCAGATTCTTGGCCATTCTGGCTGCGCCTTTACTTAGCTGTTTCCTGCCAAATCCAAAGACTTGAGATTTAAGGTAAATCGATCCTTTGTTCTAACCCATTAACACGGCCACGATCGCTCATCCGCCTACACTTCCTCCTACCCTCCTGAATGCAAGCAGGTGCTTGAGAATTAATGTAAACCGGTTGGAGTTTTGACGTTAGCGTCACTTCGACGAAAGGAGAAGTCTCCTTGAAGATAAGATGAGTATATCTCATTTTAGGAGATGTCTCCCTCCGCTCTGCTCTCCGGTTCGACATGGCGTAACAGTATAGAAATGAGCTTTTTTGGTACGGTCAATTATCAAACGTCACTTCGACAACCGCAGGAGGAGAAGTCTCATTAAGCGTTAAGATGATTACCACTCAAACAAAATGGACTTTGATAAACAAGGTAGGACTCCTAGAGGCACTTCCTCAAAGCCGGAAGGGCTGTTACTTTTCCGTGAAAAGGAACCAAAAACCTTGGGAAGTGTAAAAACCCACGACCTACCCACCGTCCCGACCTGCAACACGGCCCTGATCGCTCATCCGCCCACACTTCCTTCTGCCCTCCTGAATGCAATGAGAGCTTGAGAATTAATGTAAACTGGTCAGTGCTGGCATTACCGTCACTTCGACGACCTTAGGGAGGAGAAGTCTCATTAGAGGGAGGATGGTTACACCTCTTTCAGGAGACGTCTCCCTACTCTGCGCTCCGGTTCGACATGGCGTTGTTAGGGAGGAAAATGACTCCTTTGGGTGTAAAACTGATTTCCCACAGCCTTATAATCCCTTCTTGCAGGCTTATGGCCCGTTCTCACATAGAAAAAATGTCTTCCCACAATATTTTATTCCGTCCCATAGATTAATGACCTCTCCCAGCAAAATATTATTCCGCCCCGTACCCCTGGTGACCCCTCCCATAGGTAAATTGACCCTTCCCAGCACTACTTTGACCTCTCCCATAGCCTTCCGAGGTGCTCCCATACCTGCTTACCCCCTTCCCATACCCTAAACAACATCTCCCAGCGCATGGGAGAGGCTATTCCACTGATGAGTGACCCATTATTCCAATACAGGTGCGGAAATAGAATCGACTGCGGCCACCAAAAAATAACCAAGTCCTCCTCCGGATATATTGCTTCCGACATTAGCCGGGGGGCCACTGGTGCCAAATGGATCACCACCTTCTATTTCTGCGTTGATCTCATTAATGAAATCAAAATACCCTTCATCTACTGAGTAAACTTTTAAGGTTACTTCATCCCCGATCTCAAAATCGGTAGTAGTATAGATATCAAAGTCCTCAAACTCAAAACCGTCGATAAACTCATCAGATACTACACTAAGCTCATCTACCGAGTCAGTCCATAGGGCACCATTTCGCCATACCTCAAACATGAAAAAGTCTCCTTCGATATCCAGTTCGGTAGCAAAAAACTTAATAATGTGCACGCTGTCTTCTAACTCACCGAAAATGTCCTCAAATGCGTCGTAAGTGACGTACATCGAGTCTAAAGTCATTACTTCCTCCATGATGCCAGATGCTGTATAGTTACTCACAAGATTAAGAGGCGATTGCAAGGCAATATTCAATGTATAAGTCCTGCCTATCTCCCCCTGAAAAGCCGCATCCGAAATGTAATATCCCTGCTCGCTCTCGGTAAAATTGAAAGTGGATATACCATCGCTTATCGTCACTCTAGCTCCTGAAACACCTGCTGGTTGCGAGGCATTGAAATAACTAGATGTCTGAGTCAGTCTGATCGTATGTTGCTTCATCTCATTGGTAACTCTGCCCTCCACCACTAGTCTAGTTTCGCTTTCGTCTACTTTCCAATCGATTACATCCTCACAGGCTACTACCGCCACCAGGATCGCAATTATGACAATTATATTTTTATTCATGATGATCATTCTTTTTTAGAAGTTGAAATTCCAAGTCACAGTAGGCACCCAACGGAAAATGGCAGTTTGAACAGCCTCTGTAACACCGGGGTTGTCCTCATTTTCTCTAAAGGTGACAAAGGCCGGATTTTTCCTACCATAGGTATTGTATACAGAAATGTTCCAGGAGCTATGCACCTTCTTGCCTGGCTTTTTCCTGTTTTCGATATTTAATCCTAAATCCATTCTATGGTAGTCCGGAAGTCTATCTCCATTCCGACCGGTATAAGTAGGCACAACTTTATTGCCGAAGTGCATTCGACCACTCGGAGCGGTAAACGGTAAGCCATTAAAAAATGTCCACGTAGCTGAAAAAGTCACACGCTTGCTAATGTCATAGTTTGCTACGGCAGATATGTTGACAGGGCGATCAAAAGTGGAGTTATACTCGCGCCCTTCATTGACGGTAGGTATTTTTCGTCTGGATCTGGATAGGGTGACACTCAACCATCCATTTAATTTACCTCTTGGTTTTTTGATCAACAATTCTACTCCATAGGCTCTTGCTTCCCCGATTCGGAGTTCACCTTCAATCTCTTCGTTGAGCAGGAGACTTGCATGATCCTTGAAATCGATCTGACGTCGCATCCACTTGTAATAGATCTCTGCAGAAACCTCCAACTGGTTGTTCAAGAGGTTCTTAAAATAGCCCAATGAAACCTGATCAGCTAATTGTGGTTTGACATTAGGTGTAGAGGGTATCCAAATATCGAGAGGTGTACCTGAAATGGAGTTGGAAGCGAGATGTAAAAACTGAGTAGTTCGAGCATAGCTGGCTTTGATAGAGTTTCGACTGTTGATGACATATGTTCCTGCCCATCTCGGTTCCAGGCTATAGTAGGTATGATAGATCTCTCCTTTCTTAAATCCTACGGAATCTACTCTTTCAAAGTTTTCGTCGAACTTATACAGCGTACCCTTTCCAATATTCTGGAAGATACCAAGACGTGCTCCGTAGCTAAATGAAAGTTTATCGCTTATTTTCTGCTCATTACCCAAGTAGATGGCGTGATCAAGGGCCTGGTTTTTTGGTATACGGCCTGTGCCGTTTTCATTTTTGCTTTGGAGCTTGACACTTCCAGGGTCAAAGTAATGGAAGGTGGAAGTAGCTCCGAATACTACAGTGTTTTTGGGATTGAGGAAGTAATCAAAATCTATTTTTAGGGAGTAATCCTTGAGGTTAGACTCCCATACGAAAGAGAAGTCTTCAAACCCTAATCCTAATTTGTAGTCGTAATTACTATAGATCAACGAGACGTTGGAGAAAAGTCGATCCGAGAAAATGTGATTCCAGCGAAAGGTGCTAGTAACATTTCCCCATCTGAAATCCGGGCTGACGCCGTTGCCACTCTTCAAGGCAAGCACATCCCGACCTAAGTAACTGGATAGGTAGATCCTGTCATTATCACTGAGTTTATAGTTGGCCTTCAAATTGAAATCATGGAAGAAAAGAGTGGTGTTCTTGGCAAACGATTGTCCTGATAGCTTAGCGATCACATCGGCATATGTCCTTCTTCCTGAAACCATTAACGATCCTTTTTCTTTCACGATGGGCATTTCCAATGTCAACCGCGAAGCGATGGGACTGATGCCTCCACGGCCAGTGATCTTCTTGTTGTTACCCTCTTTCATCCTGATGTCTAGTAATGAGGATAGTCGGCCACCAAACCTTGCTGGCATGTTGCCTTTGTAGAATTCCATGCTCTTTACTGCGTCGTTATTGAAAGTGGAAAAGAAACCCAACATGTGAGACGGGTTGTATACTACTGCCTCATCTAGTAGGATTAGGTTTTGATCATAACTTCCTCCTCTCACACTAAAACCGGAACTGGTTTCCGAGGTCATTTGCACACCGGGAAGTAGTTTGAGCGTTCGCAGTACATCCACTTCCCCCATTAAGGCGGGGATTTCTCGGATGGTCTCCGATGTCAATGTAGAATGCCCCATTTTGTTATCCAAAATTCTGTCCTCTGGTTTCTCTCCTGACACGACGACTTCATTCAGCAACTGAGAAAATGGTTTTACATGAATATCCAAACGCATATTTCCAGTGAGACTGATTTCTTTTTCAATGAGGCCATAACCCACAGATGAGAATATCAAAGTTTGATCACCAGTCGGAACCTTCAACGAGTAATAGCCATATACATTAGTTACTGTACCATCATAGGTCCCCTTAATTTGGATTGTCGTACCGATCATAGTCTCCCCCGTTATCTGATCATACACGTGACCACTGACTGTGTATCCATCTGCCTGCATTCTTTTCTCAGGTTTCAGGATAATGTTCTTACCTACCAGTTTGTAAGTGAGGCCGCTTTTCTTAGCTACCAACTCCAAAAGTGACTGTACGGTAAAAGAGCCTTCAGGAATCTCTATTTCCGTATCCAGATTGTTGATATTCTCTTCACTGTAGCTGAGCTGAACCTCCTCCAATACCTGTATATGGTTGATGATCTCTCTGATGGTGGCACGCTGGCTATCCAGCTTGGCTGAGACGAGCAGCAGATCCTTTTTCTGTGCAGAAAGTATGGGACTAGACAGG
>JAHCMJ010000284.1 GCA_019192485.1 Cyclobacteriaceae bacterium HetDA_MAG_MS6
TCCATAGCCGATCTTCTCGGTCAAGAGTCATTGAGGTGATACAACAGCTCAGTTGCTCATTATTAGTAAGGCTCTCGGTATTGTCGTAAGCATGTCTTACAACCTTGTTTGTTTGAGGATCCAACGTATTAAGTCCTCCTCCCCAGTGACTGATGAACAATTGCCCTTTCTTATCTTCTGCAATAGCGGTGATACCACCTCCGCTTAAATCCCCACCTGAATCTTTGGACTCATAAGATCTCACTTTAGTAAACAACTTACCCTCCTTTTCAAATTGAGCTAGTCCTCCGTCTGTTCCTATCCAAATGTAGCCAGCCCGGTCCTGGAAGGCAGATTTGAAAGATCTTCCATCCTGACTTGTAGCGTGATTGATTTGATTGAGGTAACTCCTAAACTTGGTTTTACCAGGATCATATTTATTGATACCACCATCTAAAGTGCCAATCCATATGATGCCTTGGTGGTCTTCAAAAATTGCCTGTACGTGATTTCTTGACAAATAATTGTTGCCGTTATTTTCACTATTTATTATAGTGATTTTATTAGTGCCTTGATCTTTGAGTACTAATCCAGAGTTAGTGCCTATCCACATTTGTTGATAGCTATCTTTCAAAATAGCATTAACCGGATCATCAACGACACTGACATCTCCGTCTAGCAAGAACTTGGCTTTGGTGAATTTGTTATCGACTACGTGGTATAGTCCTGTTGAGGATCCAAGAAGGAAAATATTCTGATCTGGCAGGATATCGGCGGTCACATCGTTATTGGATCCAATGCCAACAGGTTCCACATAATATCTTTGGACAATTTCTTGCTCCTCTTTATCAAAGATCATCAGTCCTTTTGACGTAGAGAGCCACATTCGATTTTCGCTCTGGGGATTGATCTTATGTATTTTAAGTGGATTGACCGGATCAGCGCCATAAGTGATAAAGGAATTTTGAACCAAAAGGCCGTCTTCGTTTATGGTAGCGCTGACCAACCCATTGCCGGTACCAAGCCAGAGTTTGCGTTGCTTGTCCTCATGCAAGCATAGTACCCAGTTGTTGCTAATGGTATTTCCCTGATCTGTGCTCCAGGTGACAAAAGTTTCGCTTTCGTGATCAAACCTGGACACACCTCCGTACTTGGTCCCTATCCATAAATACCCTTTGCTATCAACGAGCATAGAATATATATTACTATCTCTCAAACCGCTTGTGTCAGATAGCTCCGATTTGAAAACATCAAATGAATATCCATTGAATCTATTGAGGCCATCGTAAGTGCCAAACCAAAGGTACCCTAGTCTATCTTGTGTAATGCATTGTACATTATTGTGAGAGAGACCATTTTCCTGCGAGATATATTCAAAGGAGACTTTTGTGGGAATATTGGAAAACCCAGGTAGGGAGAATAGATTTAATAGGAAAACTACAATTATTCTTTTCACATTTGATGGAGTTGCTAGTGAGCAGAAAGGATATGTAAAGATAGGAGGGTTATCAAAACCTATCAAGAATACATTTATTCAGGTAGAGGGGAAAATTCCTTTTACTATGATCGATCACTGCCAAAGGCAAAGTTTCCTACAGCTACAGGAGTTGTTCAAACTATTTTTTGAAGCATAAATGACAGCAAGTTGAGTGATAATGTTTACGTACTCCAATGTCATTCTCCGTTTGTTAGTCTTTAATATAAAAACGTTTGCATTTTACGAAATTTTAATATGGATAAAAATTTTACCAGAGCTATTAAGAGAAAGACAATGGTGCTTTCACTTTTAAGTATGCTCCTGGCGCTTAACTCATGGTCGGTAATAGCGCAGGAGCTGCGTGTTTCAGGTACTGTGATTGACCAGGATCAAGGTACGCCTCTACCAGGTGTTACTGTATTGACGAAAGGTTCGACCGTAGGAACAACTACTGATGTCGATGGCAAGTATTCGATTGCACTTGCCGATGAAAATTCGGTTTTAGTTTTTTCCTTTATTGGATTCAAGACTTCCGAAATCCAGGTTGCTGGGAGATCTGTTATTGACGTGTCAATGGCCCTAGATATCACAGCTTTGGAAGAAGTAGTCGTAATTGGCTATGGGGAGCAGCGCAGGTCTGATTTAACGGGTGCGATTTCATCTGTAAAATCGGAAGATATCAAAAACCTTCCCGCAGCCACAGTTGCAGATGCCATTCAGGGACGTGTAGCTGGCGTATTTGTGACTGCCAGTGACGGAGCTCCAGGCAGTCAACCAAATATCAATATCAGGGGACCAGGAAACTTAACAGGAGTGCAACCCCTATATGTGGTAGATGGTATGCCCTTCTTCGGTACTGGGTTCAATTTCAATATTCAGGATATAGAATCCATGGAAGTCATTAAAGATGCCAGTGCTGCTGCTATTTACGGAGCGCAAGCCTCCGGAGGTGTCATATTGATTACTACCAAAAAGGGCTCAAGATCTCAGAAAATCCAAGCTGGGTTAAACGTGAACTACGGTGTAAGGAATGTATTTAACTTACCTGATCTCTTGGATCGTGATCAATACATCAGAGCTCAAGTGGCCTCAGGTGTTCCTCAGGCTACGTTCGATGCCGATACCATTGGAGCAAACACTGATTGGTTCGACGAAGTCTACGATCCCGCGATTGAGCAGAACTATACCGCTTACCTCTCTGGAGGTAGCCAAGTGTCTAATTTTTACGCTTCTTTCAATTATCAAAATGTAGAAGGTACTAGAGTAGGTAACTCGATTAATAGGTATACTCTGAGATTTAACTCCGACCATAAGCTGAGTAACTGGCTAACAGTAGGACAAACTATCTATGGTGGTTTTATTGAGGAAGATCCAGCCAGTCCTCCCAACCAAGGAGAATTGAGCTTCCGAAATTCGCCGTTAGTGCCTGTCAGAGATGCTACCAATCCCCTAGGAGGTTGGGGAAGAGATAATGGTTCGCAACGAGGTAACGTCATAGGCGAAGAGTGGGCCAATGTACGAGAGGATGAGACTTATACCCTCAATACGAGCGCTTATCTTGAAGTTGAGATTGTAGATGGACTAAAGTTGAGGTCCAATTTCGGAGCCAACCTTCAAAACTACAACAGATACTTCTTTGATCGTGCTTTTGATTTTGGACTGGTGCAGCGTGTCAATGAGACTTTCGGGCGACGATTTACCACCAACAGACAGCTGTTGATGAATTACTTGCTGACCTACAATAAGACATTTGGAGACCATACCATTTCGGCATTAGCCGGTTATGAAGCTCGTCGAGACAAGTTTTCTTCTATAGAAGGAGACTTTCAAAATCCACTGGGCGATTTGGTGCAAGATTCGCGTCTTTCAGCTAATGCGGTACCCAATAGCCTGCAGTTTACTGGAAGGGACAATTTTAGGATATTATCCCAATTCGGTCGGTTGAGTTACTCTTTTGCTGGCAAGTATCTGGCCCAAGTCAATATTCGTAGAGATGGTGTGGCGTCTGTTTTCGGACCGGGTAATAAATATGGTACTTTTCCTTCCATGTCATTGGGATGGAGGATTAGCGACGAGGATTTCATCAATATTCCCGCAGTTTCAAACTTGAAATTGAGATTCAGCCTTGGTGAGCTAGGTAACTTCCAGGGTGTAGGAGAGTTCTTGTTTGAGGAGTCATATCAGGAAGGTTTTGTTACTGACTTTGGTGGTGGACTTAATCAAGGTTTTGGTCTCTCAGATCAGTTGCCTAACAGAGATATTCGTTGGGAAACTATCAGAACTACAAATATTGGTCTGGATATAGGGCTGTTTGAAGAAAAGCTGAGCTTGTCTATAGATGCATATAAGCGTACAACATCTGATGTGATCTATCAAGTGCCACTGCCTGCGACTGCAGGACTTGGAGACGAAGTACAGCTCAATATCGGTGAGTTAGAAAATATGGGACTTGAATTCTTTGCCGAGTACAGAGATAATATCGGAGAGGTTCAGTTTTCAGTAGGAGTTAATGGTGCTTTCAACCAAAACGAACTCGTTACCTTGGATCCTTCTATCGAAGACCAACAGATTTTTGGTGGCCGTATCAATGAAGTTTACTCCAATGCTCAGCCACTTCGTAGTGTACCGGGAGAACCTTTGGGTCAGTTTTACGGTTACATCGTGGATGGTGTGTATCAGACGGATCAACCTACCGGACCTACTGTAAATGGAGACACTCCACTAGCTGGCGATCTGATTTATCGTGATCTCAATGATGATGGCATCATTAATGATGAGGATCGGGATTTCATCGGAAATCCATGGCCGAAACTGACTTATGGTATTACGCTAAATGCCGCTTGGAAAGGATTTGATCTGAGAATGTTCTTCAACGGTGTGCAGGGAGTAGATATCTACAATGGTACCAGGTCTTTTGAGCACATGCTTTTCAATGACTACAATACCACTGCCGAGATATTCCGTACTTCTGGGTTTGATGGCAATGAAGTGACGAATCTACCTAGACCTACACTACGCAATTGGGGACAGGTGTCAGACTTTCACGTGCAGGATGGCTCATTCTTACGTTTGAAAAACCTACAGATTGGATATCAAATACCTAGAAGTGTTTTAGATAATGTAAAAATCAGCTCTGCCCGAGTCTTTGTTATGGCGGACAACCTTTTTACCATTACAGCATATGAAGGTATTGATCCTGAGATACCCATGTCAGGAGAACCGACAGATGATGGACCTTTGGTGAGAGATCGAGGTATCGACAAATCCACTTTTAGGTATCCGCTTTCAAGACTGTTCTCATTAGGACTAAACATAGAATTTTAGAAAGGAAGAAGAGATGAAAATGATACAGATTAATAAGCAAATGAAGAGATTAACCAAAGCATTTATACTTCCAATGGTATTGGGGAGTATTGTGATAGCTGCTTGTACGGATGATTTCCTGGATACTACTAACTCTGAAACACTGTCATCGGGAAATTTCCCAACTAGGATAGAGGACGTGGACTTGCTCGTAAATGATATCTACGGCAGATTACGCAATGGATTTTTCGATGCTTATCCACAATCGAGAATTGGGTATGGAGCTTCGCACTATGCGGACCAGGCTTTCAGTGACAATAATTTCGATGCGGGTGCTCAAATCAATTTTGATCCTAACAACTCCGACGTTCAGGAGATGTGGGACAAGCATTACGAGAATATCAGTAGGGCCAATGGCGCTCTAGACGCTATCGAGAGATTGAGGGCTACAGACGACCTCACTTCCGACGTACAGACCACGCTCGACCGCAGAGAAGGAGAGGTTAGGTTTATCCGAGCACTCAACTACTTTTATCTGATTAACTTTTTCGGTGAATCCTTCATCACACAACCATCTGATGCGGATAAGCCAGGAGTACCTATCATCGAAAAAGTGGCAACTACTCTTGCAGAAACAAGAGTAGAAAAATCTACTGTAGGCCAAGTGTGGGCTTACATCAAAGCTGACCTGAATGCAGCTGCAACACTACTGGACGATGTAGTTTGGGATGGAAATGATGTAGCCAGGGTCAATGAATGGGCCATCAAGGGTTTCTTGGGTAAGGCTCACGTGTTTACGCAAGACTGGGCAGATGCAGTGACAGTTTTGAGGGACGTTATTGATAATAGCGGTAGGACCCTAGTTGCTTATGACATATATGCCAATATGTTCAATAATCAAAATACATTCAATAACGAGTCATTGTTTGAGTTGAATTTTAATGACCAGCAGGTCAATACCGACTGGAGCAACACTTCCAATGCAAACACTTATTTTCCTATCCTGATATCTCCTAGTTTCATCAACAGCGGAGGAGGCTTAGATTGCAATGGCTTTTGCAACTTTATTGTCCATGATAGGAGCTTATTGAGATTTGGCTGGACCGATACTACGCGAAATGATTACAACCGTGCGGACTATTTTGCTCTTGCTCAAAATATTCGGGACAATCAGCTCGCTGACCCACGACTGTGGGTGAGTGCCCAGCAGCCCTTCGTAGATTCTATCACAGTGAACGATGAGCTCGTGGCGATTGCCAAAAATAGAGGTGAAGGTATCCAAGCGGTAATTGGTTCCCTTTATGGATGGAGTTTCAGAAAGTTGACACTGACCAACCGTGGAATTTGGGCA
>JAHCMJ010000285.1 GCA_019192485.1 Cyclobacteriaceae bacterium HetDA_MAG_MS6
CTGAAACTTTTCTCAAGAGTGGTGACTTTGTTTGGAATGCCGGCATCTTCGTATGGTCGATTCCCTCAATCATCAAAGCATTCCAGGAATTGAAGCCTGATATCGCAGAACTTTTCGAGTCAGGAGGTAGTGACTATTTCACTGACCGAGAGGATGCCTTCATCGAAAAAGCCTATTCACACTGTAAAAGCATCTCCATTGATTATGCGATCATGGAAAAAGCAGAAAATGTCTTTATGGTCTTGGGAGATTTTGGGTGGTCTGATCTTGGGTCTTGGGATGCGCTGCACGAAATCAAACAAAAGGACGAACACGGCAATGTGATCGAAGGCAATGTTATTTTGTACGATAGCCAAAAAAACTTCATCAAAGGCAACAAGGAGAAGCTGCTTGTGATCAATGACCTGGAGGGTTACCTGGTAGCTGATTTTGAGGACGTATTATTGATTTGTAAGAAAGATGATGCCTCAAAATTCAAATCGTTTGTAAACGAGGTCAAGGCTTCCAAGGGCGAAAAATACGTCTAACTACGTTGCCTCACAACCTCGTAGAAAGCCATAGCAGCCGCAGCTGATACATTCAGCGAGTCAATCTTACCTTTCATCGGAACCCTTACTAACTGATCTGCGACTCGCAAGACCTCTGAGCTGATACCATCCTCCTCCGAGCCAAGTATGACGCATACAGGCCCTTGAAAATCAGCCGATTGCAATGGGTCTTCAGCCTTCTCAGTACTAGCGACAACGTGAAATCCGGATTCTTTTAGATACTTTATGGATTCTTTTAGATCATGCTCTCGGCAAACGGGTATCAAGTTAAGCGCCCCCGCGGAGGTCTTCACGGAATCTGCATTGATCTGTGCTGCTTCTTGTATGGGAATGATAATACCATGTGCACCTGTCCCCTCAGCTGACCTGGCGATCGCACCAAAATTCCTGACGTCAGTAATCCGATCCAAAAGGACTAAAAATGGATTCTCCCCATTCTCAAACAAGGAAAGTACCAGTTGTGAAAGTGTATGATACTTTACCGGTGATATAAAGGCAGCAACACCCTGGTGATTTTTTCGGGTCAGCCGGTTGATCTTTTCCACTGGGACCATCGACATAGGTGCATTGGTGTTTCTCAGCTGTCCTTTGAGTTCGGATATTAGGTCACCTTTTAGACCTTTCTGAATAAAGATTCTTTCAAGATCTTGACCTGACTTGATAGCTTCGATTACAGCCCTAATACCGTAAATGAGATTAGAGTAATCTCTCTTTTTCATTTATTGTTTCTTATCCGTGCAATTTGGGTAAACCATTTCTCCTCGTACGCTCTGTTTCGTATTAAGGTATAAAGTGCATCCGTAAATAGTGTAGAGATCCTGGTAAATGTAAATTCAGATCCATCTCCATAAACCCATCTTTCGGTTCTAGGACCTCGATAAACTTCTCTTGGTGGCCCGAAAACAATATAGATCATGCCCTGATCTGTTTTCCAGCCCTGCTTGTAGTTGGTGAAAAAGATATTGGATTGCTCTACACGATTGTAATAGCTTCTGATCGCTGAGACTGCCAATTGTTTGGTACTATAGGTGCGAATCCAGAAATCATCGAATGCCTTTTTCCCTCCGGATTCCACAACCTTGTATTCTTTTTGGCTGGTGATGTATCGCAGAGGGGCTATCAATTCTTGAAGTCGCCGGTACTCTGGGAAGTAAACCGGACACTTGAGCAGTGTATACCCAACAAATGAGTTAGTGTCTTGCTGAATGTAGTAAAAGTGATAGTTATTTAATCGGGCAACGGAATCCTCAAACATCATAACCGAATCAATTTCCAAGGACGGTGCAAGCGCTCCCATTTGTCCCATAGGAGGATCTGCAGGAGGGAAATTTTCCAGATATTGAAAAGCATAGAGCTTGGCTGAGTCAGCAAGGCCTACTTGACTGACCTCTGAAAAATCCGCAAAAACTTCCAATGAAGGAAGCCCTGTTTCACTGGCGGGATAAAAAGATGGATACTGATCATTGACAATGGATAGGTCAAAATAATAGTATTTCGAAAAATCATATGCCTTGACCACCAGTACCTTTTTGCCGGGATTCGAAAGTTTTAGCCTGAGAATCATTAGGTCAGCTTCGGTATGGATAGTATCTAATTCATGGTCAAATACTTTGTGATCAGGATCCTCCAGGTCATCCTGCATTAGATACTCAATCTGCCATTTACTGATAGAGTCAGCCTTGAGCGATACGAAAACTTCCAAGTTGCCTCCAACCTCCGTAATCCGATGTTTCACCCGAATAAGTGCGTTGGGATCATACCTATACGCCGTATTGAGCGTTGTGAAATCGATTGCCAGACTTTGATGTAAGTTGATAAGCAATATGAACAAGATGGCGAACCGGATCATCAGGATTTCAGGGAAATATTTGATTTCTTTGCCCAAAAATAAGTGAATGAGCGTTTATACCACAGAGATTACTTCGGACAGTATCCCATCAGACAATCCCGTCCATCAGCGGCTTCTTAAAGGATACTTCGCTGTGAAGCCCTATATCAAAGGAGATTTGCTTGAGTTGGGGTGTGGAGAAGGTCGAGGAATAGAGGAGATCGGTGTCCTGGCCAATAGCTACTCGGCAGTAGACAAAATTGATGAAGTTGTCCAAAAACTTGCCACTAAATACCCTAAGCATCGATTTGAACAAGGTACATTCCCTCCTATTCCTTTTCCGGACAATAGTTTTGATACAATAGTATCCCTACATGTCATTGAGCATATCAAAGATCATGACCTTTTTGTAAAAGAGATTTACAGGGTGCTCCGACCCGGAGGAAAAGCACTGATTACCTCCCCCAATATCAAAATGAGTTTGACTCGCAATCCCTGGCATATTAGGGAATACACCTCTGAAAATCTGATCGCCTTGTGTAAAAAGTACTTTTCAAAAGTAGAGATGAAGGGAATAGCCGGGAACGAAAAAGTCATGAAATACTACAAGCAAAACAAAAAATCCGTTCAGAAAATCACCAGATTTGATATCTTAAATCTACAGTATAGACTACCGGCGACATTACTTAGAATACCTTACGATTTGCTCAACAGGATGAATCGCAATACGTTAAAAAATGAATCAGATGACTTAGTGGCATCTATTCATCATGAAGACTATTTGGTTGAAGATGACCAGCCCACTAACCTGGACTTATTTTGTATCTTAGAAAAATAAATTTCTCCGTTTTAATCAATCAAAACCCGTTAAAAAGCCATGTCAGAACTAGTAAAAGAACTCAACCAACTCCTCAGCGATTATCATATCTACTATCAAAACACAAGGGGTTTTCACTGGAATATAAAAGGGAAAAACTTCTTTGAGCTACACGTGAAGTTTGAGGAGTTCTATACCGAAGCTCTTACCACCATAGATGAAGTTGCAGAGCGTATCCTCACTATTGGAGGAGCTCCTCTTCACACTTTTGAAGATTACCAGAAAATGTCTACTCTAAACGTCTACAAAGATGTATCACGTGACGAAGACGCTGTGAACGGTATCATATCACAACTAGGCCAACTTATCAAACAAGAAAACAAAGTGAAGACTTTGGCTGCAGAAAAGGATGACAGCGAAACAGAGGATATGATGATCGGACTGATTAACGTCCAACAAAAAAACCTGTGGATGCTGAACTCCTGGCTAGGTAAATGAAACCTTACCAATCATCTTTTTTGATGTTAGGTCTGGCCCTGACTTTGATGTTAGTACCAGACTCCGTTTTCGCCCAAAAAAAGAAAAAAAGAAGGCAGAAACAGATCGCACAGGTGATTGCCACTGCCAACTCCTATATCGGTACCCCTTACAAATGGGGCGGTAGCGCAAAAAGTGGGATAGACTGTTCTGGTCTGATACAGAATGCCTACAAGACGATAGGCATGAAACTCCCACGTACGGCACAGCAGCAGTCAAAGGTAGGCAGCAAAAAGAGTTGGGAAAAGATTAAACCAGGGGATATTGTATTCTTCAAATTCAAAGAGAAGGGAGAAAAATGGTGGCATAGCGGTATGATTACAAAGGTGAAAGAAAATGAAATCAAATTCATCCATGCATCGTCAAGTAGAGGTGTTGTAGAATCCAACCTACTGAGCAATTATTATCAGAAGAATGTTAAAAACTTCAGGAGAGTGATCAAGTAATTCCTTCGGCATGCTATCGATCTTCAAATCAAAATTTACATTAAATTCGCAATTCAATTTTCCAGTAGAAATTCAATTGGGGATGTAGCTCAGTTGGCTAGAGCGCTTGACTGGCAGTCAAGAGGTCGTGGGTTCGAATCCCATCTTCTCCACGAAAGCAAAGGTGTCTCAAAAGGACACCTTCTTTTTTTCCAAAAGCTGAAAGCCGTTTAACTTTCATCACAAAAAGTCGGCATGTATTTTAATGAATTGGATCAACTCGAAGAAAAAGAGATTATGCCAGGGTTTTATGGTAAATTTCTCCATATGGAAAATATGACCATAGCGTACTGGCGGGTCATGAAAGGAAGTGTACTGCCCGAACATTCACATCACCACGAGCAATCTACTAATGTCATTTCCGGTCAGTTAGAAATGACTATTGACGGTCAGACACAAGTAGTGGATTCAAGTATCCCCGTAACTATCCCAAGCCATGTACCACATAGTGGAAAAGCACTTAGCGATTGCCTTGTAGTCGATATTTTCTCTCCAAAACGCGACGAATATAGGTGATTGTGGGTCTTGGAGGTGTGAGTAGGTCTGGCAAAAGTACCTTAGCAAAGAGGCTTCATCATTCTCTTTCAAAACAAGGTGAGACATTCATGATCTCACAAGATGATTACCCATCAGATGCCTCGCACATACCCTCCATTCAAGATAGAGTCGATTGGGAACACCCCTCTTCTATCAATCATCTGGCGGTACTTGAGGCCGTAAGAGATGCCTACTCCAATCACACTCACGTAATTGTTGATGGTCTTTTTGCCTTCTACGACCCTCTGCTAGATCGTCTATATGACAAGCGTATCTACCTGACAATAGACAAGAATGTATTCTTGGAAAGAAAGTCTGTAGACGAAAGGTGGGGAAACGAACCGGACTGGTTTATTGAGCACATCTGGTCTAGCCACAAACAGCATGGAATGCCGACATCGAATCAACATTTAATCGTGCATAACTACAACTCAAGTCAAGATCAAGCAGTCTTCAAGTATCTTTCAAAAATCTAACCATATTGCGACCGCATTAGGAACCATCTCATGTATCAATTGATTAGAGTAAGATGAGCAAATCAAAAGTGACCATTGGCCATGTTTTTAAAACCATTGTATGGCCAAGAAGAAATATTGTTTTTGTTGGACTGATACTCATCGTAATCAGCAGGTTAGCGGGCTTGATCCTCCCTGGGGCTAGCAAATACCTCGTCGATGACATAATCCCAAACAACGATATGGATCAATTAAAGTTGTTATTGGCGGTCGTTATCGGAGCGATTACTTTACAGGCTGCGACATCTTTTCTCCTAACAAGAATCCTGAGCGTGGAAGCTCAACACCTGATTGCGAAGCTCCGTGCCCAGGTGCAGAAGAAAATCCTATCGCTACCCATTAGATTCTTCGATAACACAAAATCCGGGGAACTTGTGTCCAGAATCATGACCGATGTAGAAGGAGTCCGAAATCTGGTAGGAACAGGCTTGGTACAACTAGTAGGAGGTATTCTTACGGCTATTATATCACTTTTCCTGTTGATCAGTATTAGCCCTATGATGACACTTTATGTCTTGGTACCTGTGGTCATTTTTGGATTTATCTCACTCAAGGCCTTTGGATATATCAGACCGATCTTTCGAGAGCGAGGTAAAATTAATGCCGAGGTCACAGGTCGACTTACGGAAACCTTGAATGGCGTACGAGTGATCAAAGGATTCAATGCTGAGCAGCAAGAGATCAAAACATTTGAAAAGGGTGTTGAACGTCTGTTCTTGAACGTCAAAAAGAGTTTAACATCAACAAGTTTGGTCACGAGTTCGGCAACATTCCTACTTGGACTGGCTAGTACAGGTATTATGGGTA
>JAHCMJ010000286.1 GCA_019192485.1 Cyclobacteriaceae bacterium HetDA_MAG_MS6
CCAATCGTGGCCAGTATTCTTTTGATGGGGCTAGTACTTGAGAACCCGGATGGCACCGCCTCTGTCATTCTTACGTTAATACCCTTTACTTCACCAGTATTAATGATGGCGCGAATTCCATTTGGTGTGCCCGAGTGGCAGCTGCTACTTTCAATGCTGTTATTAGTCGGGGGATTTGTTTTTACCCTATGGATTGCAGGACGTATTTACAGAGTTGGAATACTCTCTTCCGGAAGCAAAGTCAATTACAAGACGCTGGTGAAGTGGTTTATGATGAAGAACTATTAATCTCAAAACACAATCAGTGTAACGCTCATATCCATCAAGTAAAAAGCATCCGGTAGCCTTTTCTGAAATTCACTAAATTGAGCCGGTAATTTCGTTTGAGATCAGGTGAAGAAAACCAGGGAAGCGCAGGCCATTGATCTGTATTCAAATCAGTCCATTTTTAAGTGTGCCGTATTGATCATGTCGGTAATTATTGGTGCAGGATCAATTATTTATACCAATCAGCTAGTCAAGAAGATCAAAAAGCGGGAAAGACGACAAATTGATATTTATGCCAGCGCCCTGGAAAATGTGGTTAACGAAAGTGATGGCAGAAACCAGATTTTTATCCTGGAGGAAATCATCAACTCCAATACCACTATTCCGGTCATTTTGACTGACGCCTCAGGCAATCCTGAATATTATAAAAACTTGCCTCGTGCAGATGATTTTAAAGACCCTAAGTCACGCAAGAAATTCTTGATGGCTAAGATCTCAGAGATGCAAAGAGAACGCGATCCCCTGGAAGTAATGCTCATGGATGATCAAAACCTTGTCTATGGCGTGAAATATATATATTACCAAAACTCTATCTTACTCAAGCAGCTCCAATACTACCCCTATATCCAATTGCTGATCATTGCCCTTTTTGGGTTGATTACTTTCACCATCTTCAACTATTCCCGTACCGCGGAGCAAAACCGTGTCTGGGTAGGTCTAGCAAAGGAGACAGCTCATCAGCTGGGGACCCCATTGTCTTCGTTAATAGCTTGGGTCGAATATTTCAAGGCTACCTATGCTCAAGACGAAAACATCAAAGAACTCAACAAGGACATCGAGAGGTTGGAAATGATCACGGCTCGTTTTAGTAGTATTGGTAGTGTCCCCCAACTCAAGGAGGAGAACTTGAAAGAGGTAATTGACCAATCCATTGACTACCTGCGCAACAGACTTTCTTCCAAAATCAATTTTTCCATTACCATCTTCCCGACAGATGGACTTTCTGCTATGATCAACAGGGATCTTTTTTCGTGGATTATGGAAAATCTATGTAAAAATGCCGTAGATGCGATGGAGGGCAAAGGTGCCATTGACATCAAGGTGATGAAAGTCAACAATGGCAAGGTGGCTATAGACGTCACAGATACTGGAAAAGGGATACACAAGACCAAGATCAATACCGTTTTCAAGCCTGGATTTACTACAAAAAAAAGAGGTTGGGGATTGGGGTTGACTTTGGTGAAAAGGATTGTTGAAAACTATCACGAAGGCAAAATATTTGTCAAGCAATCGGAGTTGAACAAAGGCACGACTTTCCGCATACTTTTGAATTCAACTTCAACTTGATTTTAGCTTTTTACCTTGGTCTTTTTTGGTTAATTTCGCACCGATTTTAAAAAACTAACAGAATAACTCTGATAATGGCGAATAAAGGAAAAGTCACCCAGGTAATTGGCCCAGTAGTTGACGTAAGTTTTGATGCTGAAAGCTCGAAACTCCCCAATATTTTAGATGGTCTGAAAGTTACCAAGACAGATGGCACGGAGGTCGTTTTGGAGGTGCAGCAGCACTTGGGAGAAGATACTGTGAGGGCGATTGCAATGGATGCGACTGATGGTCTGATGAGAGGTCAAGAGGTGCTTGATATGGGTTCTCCTATCAAAATGCCTATCGGAGAGGATATAAAAGGACGCCTTTTCAATGTGGTGGGACAAGCTATTGATGGTATGCCTCAGCCAGCAGGTGATGAAGGTCTGCCGATACATAGGCACCCACCAAAGTTTGAGGAGCTATCGACAGCCACAGAGGTGTTATTTACTGGGATCAAAGTAATTGATCTGATAGAACCTTACGCAAAGGGTGGTAAGATCGGGCTTTTTGGAGGAGCAGGTGTTGGTAAAACAGTACTGATCCAGGAGTTGATTAATAACATTGCAAAAGCGTATTCGGGTCTATCCGTATTTGCCGGTGTAGGTGAGCGTACACGTGAGGGAAATGATCTATTACGTGAAATGATAGAAGCCGGTATTGTCAACTATGGAGAAGACTTCAAGCACTCTATGGAAGAAGGTGGCTGGGATCTCTCCAAAGTGAAAAATGAAGACCTTAAAGATTCTAAGGCAACATTTGTTTTCGGCCAGATGAATGAACCTCCTGGAGCGAGAGCTCGTGTAGCGCTTTCAGGATTGACGGTGGCAGAGTACTTCCGTGATGGAGATGGTCAAGGGCAAGGTAGAGATATCCTGTTTTTCGTAGACAATATATTCCGGTTTACTCAAGCTGGTTCCGAGGTGTCAGCTCTTTTGGGTAGGATGCCATCGGCAGTAGGTTATCAGCCTACCCTGGCTACCGAGATGGGCGTGATGCAAGAGCGTATTACATCTACTAAACGCGGGTCTATTACTTCAGTACAGGCCGTTTATGTCCCTGCTGATGATTTGACGGACCCTGCACCAGCGACCACATTCTCTCACCTGGATGCTACGACAGTACTTTCTCGAAAAATAGCCGAACTTGGTATTTATCCGGCAGTGGATCCTCTGGATTCTACTTCAAGAATCTTATCATCTGATATTTTGGGAGAGGAGCACTATAGCTGCGCACAACGAGTAAAAGAAATCCTCCAAAGGTATAAGGAACTCCAAGACATTATTGCCATTCTGGGGATGGACGAGCTCTCAGATGAGGACCGGCAGGTTGTACACCGGGCGCGTAGAGTACAAAGGTTCCTTTCACAGCCATTTCACGTAGCAGAGCAGTTTACAGGCCTGGCAGGCGTGCTCGTAGATATCAAGGATACTATCAAAGGATTCAATGCTATTATGGATGGTGAATATGATCACCTGCCTGAAGCAGCCTTTAATCTCGTGGGGAATATCGAACAGGCTGTTGAAAAAGGAGAAAAGCTGTTAGCAGAAGCAAACGCCTAATTTATGTTTCTGGAATTGATTACACCGGATGAGAAAGTATTTGAAGGTGAAGTGATCTCGGCCACTTTCCCTGGCAGCGATGGCTCTTTTCAGGTACTAAATGATCACGCACCTCTGATATCTACCCTGGGTAAAGGAGACGTGAAGCTTTTGCAGCTAATAGATAAAAAGGAAAAAGAGGTACACTACTTAGTAGAAGGAGGCGTAGTGGAGGTTCTCAATAATAAAGTTAACGTACTGGCTGAAAAAATACACAACGAGTAACGCAAGACTTCTCAAGAACATCAAAGGGCGATCAAAGATCAGCCCTTTTTTTATTATTTACCGCCATGTCCATAAGCTAAAAAGACTGTTTTTAAGCCTGAGCCTCCAAAAAGATGAAAACGGAACAGGGCTAGTGACTATCAACCTCATTGGAGTTGCTTTCGCAATCACCGTATTAGAATGCTAACCCAAGAAGAGCTTAAAAAAGGTAGTCTGTGGAATGCCAGAGCTTCAATATCCGCTCTATGTAATGTCTACTTGTAAACTATCCTAGGAGTACATTTTCAATAGGGATTTCCATCTCTCCTATACCGGAAAGCGCATTGATGAGACACAATTTTTTGAAGTGCTGCAGATCAACAAGTCGAATGTCGCGTGTATGAATGATGCCTTGATCTATTAAAAAACTTCTTTGAGTTCCTGGCAGTAGATAAGTTTTAGGGGTCCACCACTTCGATCCATCCCAAAAAATCACATTTGCATAAAAACTGTCCGTGACAAAACCATTTTTGATGATTAGAATCTCATCAGCACTCCCCCTCTGTGAAAAAAGCTCCTGTAGCTGCGATCTGTCCTCATATTTATGAAAATAGTTGATCTGATTCGAATAAAGAACTTGCACTGATCGGATCAGCCTGGGCTGAGGAGCAGATGTTTCAACATTGGTGTATTCAGCATCATAGACGACACGGACCTTTAGTTTGCCTTTCCCCTTGGGTGAGGGCAATGCAGCGAGTAGGTCTAGAGGTGTGGCCTTTGGGAAGTGTTTTATGAAGGCATGATCAATCCTTCTCTGATGATATCGAAGCAAAGGATAATGCCCGTCTTCGAAACAGATAGTCTCAATAAATCGGGACATAGATCTTGTCAATGATTTCTTGATACTCTTTGTCTACATCACTAAAAGATGTAATGCCCCCGCCGCTTTTGTAGTACAATTGCGCTCCCTCTTTTTCAACGAAACGGATCATAACACCACTGTCAAGATTCTGGCCATCAAAAATACCACATATTCCCGTGTAAAAGCCTCGTTCATAAGCCTCTACTTTCTTGATAATCTCTACAGTCTTTGGCTTGGGAGCTCCTGAGATAGATCCCGCTGGCAGCAACTGAAACAAATAATCCCCAAGGTGATTTCTCCAATCCGATCGAAGCCTTCCAGTGATCTCAGAACTAACTTGGAGCAACCGTTTTTCGTGTGTGATCACCTCCTCAACAAAACGAAATCTTTTCACCTGCACATTGTCGGCAATTTGACTGATATCATTTCTGATCAAGTCGACAATGGTAATATGTTCTGCTGTCTCTTTGGGGTCCTCTAGGATCACCTCTTTAGCATTTGGAGTTTTGGCATCGATGGTTCCCTTCATAGGGTAGGAGTAGGCTATTCCATTTCTGATTTGTAAAAAAGTTTCCGGTGAGAACACAAGGAAACTATCCTTATAAAGTAGTTTATACTTCGCCTGACTGCGAATAAATATTTCCTCCAGTTTGAGATTAGTTTTGATCGGAGTTTGGAATGTCAGGTTAGTCAAAAAAGAATTGCCGAAGTTGATCTCTTCTACTACTTTTTCAAACGACCTCTTGAAATCTTCTTTATGCAGTGGGTACCTCTTGAATGACGGGCGATGAGTCGGTTTTGCAGCATTAGGACTACTCAGGAATGGGCCTATTTGAAAACTTAACTCCTTTGGATCTATATCTTCTAATCGGCTGATGTAAGCAACAGACCCAAGAAAATCTGTAAAGAAAAGAAATGGCTCAGCTTGTGAGGAGAGTTGATTGATCCGTCGAATTGCATCATTCCTGGGGAGTAGCATTTCTTTTTCGGCTAAAGCGGCCAATCATTCGTTTTTCATAAGCCCAGAAAAACGAGAATTGTCCCAAGACAAAACCATAAAACAATAAAATAACATTGTAGATAGGTAAAATAAAGACCCAGTATGCAATGGTGAACCACAAAGGCTGCTCTCCATCAACGGTGAAAAAACCAATGATTGGTTTTTTGAGAAAAACAACGGAGGTACCTGTGCAAGCAAACACCACCATGATCATCACAAACTGATACGTACTCTGTATCTCCCATTTTTCTTTTAACCTATCAATCCAATTCATTGATCCAATTTAAATATGGCTTCCATTCTGGGCCTGGAGGCGAGGCTTTTACTTCAAGCAACTGCTTTCTGACCGGATGTACAAAGCTCAGTTTGTAAGCATGCAAAGATATGCTTTTGTCTGGGTTAGGTTGAGTGGCGCCATACTTTAAATCACCCTGTATAGGAGACCCTATTTTCGCTAACTGTACTCGTATTTGATGGGGTCTGCCAGTCTTCGGCTCTACCAAACAGAGCGCTTTGTCTTTTTGAATAGCTATTAGCTCGTAAGATAATTCCGATCTCTTGGCCTTGCCCTTAGCTTTACTATAGGCCCTTGATCTGTTTTTTTGATCATCTTTCTCTATCCAGTGAATCAGTGTATGTTTTTCGATTTCCGGTTTATTTTCGACGATGGCCAGGTAGGTCTTGGTGATCTGATCTTCCCTAAAAAGCTTATTCATTCTTTCCAGAGACTTTGAAGTTCTAGCTAAGATGACCAGTCCGCTAACTGGA
>JAHCMJ010000287.1 GCA_019192485.1 Cyclobacteriaceae bacterium HetDA_MAG_MS6
GATATTGTGAAGGTATTTCGACTTGGGCCCCGCTATATAGTATTTCAAAGACCACTCTGAATGCCATTACCAGGCAACTTCATGAAGTATTATCTGGGAAAGATATCATTGTTTGTGCCATGTGTCCAGGTTGGGTACGCACGGATATGGGTGATTCTGGCGCTTCAAGACCTGTGGAAAAAGGAGCGGAAACGGCAGTTTGGTTGACAACCGATGCCCCTGATTCTGTAGCAGGTAAATTTCTTAGGGATAAAAAGGAAATTAGTTGGTAGATATACTATATTCAGACGGATATCATCGAAGTATTAATTTATGTACGTTAAGCGCAATATACGGTGGAAGATTATTTTCCGATTTGCCTGGAAAAACCTGCTTCTATTCACTAGCTGGAGTATTTTGGTTACCATACTCTTCATATATCTCGAGGCCAGGTCTGTCAATGTAGGTATACCATTTTTGCCTTTGAGTACCATTGGCATAGCGGTGGCCTTCTACATTGGTTTCAAGAATAGCCAATCTTATGATCGGTTTTGGGAGGCTCGTAAGATCTGGGGCGATATTGTCAACACAAGTCGCACCATTGCCGCAAAAATGCTTTCTTATGTGCCGCAATCCGAAGTGGCGGCTGCAGAGAGAAAAAGAATTATACATCGGCAACTAGCCTGGATCAATGCTTTGCGGATTCAGCTACGAGGAACAACTATTTTTGACCGAAGAAATATATCATTCGTTCCTAACTTCGGTTTGAAAAATGACCGTGAATGCCAGGAGTGTATTGCTTTCTTTCTGGAGAAGGATGAATACCAGAAGATCATTGGACAAACCAATCCGGCTACACATCTCATCAAATTACAAAGTGATGATTTCACTGCATTGAAACGTCAGGGAGCAATAGATGAATTTGAACACATCAATTTAATGACTGAAATCGAAGCGCTTTATGATCAACAGGGTAAGTGTGAACGTATTAAAAATACGCCTTTTCCTCGTCAATATGCTTATTTCAGCTCGGTGTTTGTTTGGATTTTCATATGGTTGCTACCATTTGGTCTGGCAGAGGAGTTTCATGAGCTTGGTGGAGAGTCTACGGTCTGGTTGACAGTCCCATTTTCAATACTGATCAGCTGGATCTTCTCGACAATGGAAATTGTCGGAGACAATAGCGAGGACCCATTTGAAAACTATGTAAATGATGTTCCCATGTCCGCCATTTGTAGAAATATCGAAATAGATCTGCTGGAAATGATGGGCGAACCCAAAGAAAGTATTCCTCCCAAAGTACAGCCTGTAAAAGACGTCTTGTTATAAAGTTTTTGGCTCATGATGGGGTTGAAACCATGAAAGCTCGGTCAGGCTCACATATTCCACACCTAAAAACGATAACTCAGTTTTATAGGCAGCTGCAGATCGGCGAACCTCAGGGAGATGATTTTTCTATCATGAGAATTGAGGATCAGCCATATACGAAACGAGTGGTTATGCCTCTGTTTCGGTGCAATTTCTATCGCGTTGTTCTTTTGGTTCATTCCAAAGTTGATTGGAACTTGCCTTCCGAAATTTTCAGTGCAAGTGAAAACTGCATCTATTTTGGATATCCTGGGAAATTAGAAAGCTGGGTTGCTCCCCAACAAAACCAGGGATTTTTGGTTTGCTTCACTGCAGACTTTGCTCATATCGATCCTTTGTCTCCGGGCTTTGATCAGCTCTTTCCTTATTTTAATTTCCAAAGCCTCCCGTTATTGGAGCTTACCTCCCATGAGTCGGATAGCATCAAACCATTAGCATCGATGATGCTGAATGAGATATGTTCTCCACATGCGGACAAGCTTGAAATGATACGGTACCAGCTTCATCAGTACCTCATTGCAATACGCCGGATTTATGCTGCAAAAGCAAATAAACAATCAGATCAGACAAAGTCTAATGTGGCTATTTACAATAGGTTTAGACAAGCACTCGACGAATACTTTGGTGAACTGACTAATGGAGATGCCTCTACTCAACCTTCCGTGAGTCTTTTAGCAGATCGCCTCCATATAAGTGCCAGCTATTTGAATACTGTTATTAAAGGTGTGACAGGAAGCACCGCTTCAAATTTGATCCAAGAGAAGACAATTCTTGAAGCTAAAAGTTACTTGATGCACACGGATCTTCAGGTAGCAGAAATATCTCATAAATTGGGGTTTTCCAATATTTCTTATTTCAACAGGTTTTTTAAGCGACTTACCAGCGATACTCCACTCAGTTTTAAGAGAGCTACCACCTAAATATTTCGGAATAGCCGACATCTATAAAAAGTATCATTACTAAGATAAGAAGTGTAATTCTACTCCTGGCTGGCACCCGTATCATTGTCTAGGCAATCGAAACAACACTTTAAAACGTAAGAATCATGAAAAGAGAAAATCAAAAAGTATGGTTTATCACTGGCATATCAACGGGATTTGGTAAGGAATTGGCAAAAGTCGTTGAAGACAAGGGAGACGTCGTTGTTGGCACTTTCAGGAGCGAAGAGCAAATGCGAAAATTCAACGAAGGAGGCACTCACAATAGACTTGGTGTGCAGGTAGATGTTACCAGCTTGAGTCAAATCAATCAAGCTGTAGAAAAGGCAATACATCAGTTTGGCCAGATAGATGTATTAGTCAACAATGCGGGATACGGATCACTAGGGAGTATCGAAGAGATACCGGAAGATGAGATCAGAAAGCAATTTGACGTCAATGTATTTGGGCCTATCAATCTGATAAAAGTGGTTCTTCCATACATGAGGAAACGACGCTCAGGACATATTCTGAATGTGACGTCAATTGGAGGCCTGGTAGGGTTTCCATCATCGGGAGTCTACAACGGATCTAAGTTTGCCTTGGAAGGGCTGGGAGAATCACTAGCACTGCAAGTGGCCCCTCTTGGTATAAAAGTTACTAATATAGAGCCAGGTCCTTTCAGAACAGATTGGGCAGGAAGATCAGCTACTTTCGTACAGTCTGATATCAAGGACTATAAACCGACAATAGGTAAGCATCTTGAGGGGATCAGCAATTTAAATGGTAACCAGATAGGTGATCCTGTGAGGGCTGCTCAAGCTATGTTTGAAATAACCCAGGTAGAAACACCTCCCGTCCACCTGCCTCTAGGGGCATCAGCGTACAAAGGAGTCAGACAGAAATGGCTCACTATGCAGACGGAAATCGACTCATTCGAGCACATTGGATTACCAACAGATTATACAGAAGAAGAGCAATTGAAATAATATTTTAGGAATTAAATGGTATGATGATGGAGAAGTTAAAAAATGCCGTGGTCATGTGGCTTATTGTCTATGTACTGATCACAGGACTGTTTTATGGACTCAATACTTGGTTAAGCTTATTTCCCATTTATTTCAGAACACTGGTGCTTTCAGGGCTGATGGTTTTCACCTTGCAATTCCTGATACTTCCAGGCATGCGAAAGTGGAAAGAGAAATCGGTTAGATCAGGAAATCATTAAGTATCCGACTGGTTCCTTTGAGGCGATAGGACAACCAGGAGTATCGAAACTTCTGGTTTTTCTTTTTTAAACTAAAATATTGATTGCTTCAATGAATCAAAACGCTTGATTTTTGGTTTAAATCAATAAGACTGTACAAGGTTTTAGTTAATTTGTTGTTATAAGACTAAAGTCGTTTGATTATGAGACGTTGGATGTACCTAGTTCCTTTTACGCTTCTGATATTTTCAGCTTGTCAGAAAAATGAAATAGCGGATAATAGAGAGTCTGTCTACTTGTTACATCAGGCGGGTTATAATCCTATCCGAGGAGAGGTGACATTCACAGAGTTAGAACCAGGTAAGCTCCAGGTCTCTATTGAGTTGGAAAACACAGAAGCCGGACATTCTTTTCCAGCGCATCTGCACTTTGGGTCTATACGAGAAGTTGGTGAACTTGCTTACCGCCTCGAAGAGGTGGATGGTGCTAATGGTCGAAGCATTACAATACTAGACAATGTTCAGTTGAGTGATGGTCAAACGCTTACTTACGACCTGCTCGATGAGATCAACGGTAGCGTCAAAATTCATCTGGATAGTGAACTATTCAAAAACATGGTGCTGGCCTTTGGTAACATTGGCAAGAATGAAAACTATATGGTCAATGGTGTGACAGTCTGCACAGGTCACTAAATCACACGCTCTTTTTATTCAATGCTAAAAATCCAAATAAAAAAAATAAAAACATTATTAAATCATTTGATTAAATAAGACGATTAATTATACTTGCCAAGTGAATATGATCCCAGACGAAGACATAGCGACTTTATCCACTGAAGAAAAGATCAAACATGCGGCTGCTCGTGTCTTTACCAGAAAAGGGTATGCCGCAACGAAAACCAGAGATATTGCAGAAGAAGCAGGGATCAATATTGCCTCATTGCACTACTATTATCGTAGCAAAGACCGACTCTTTGAGTTGATTATTGGAGAGGCCCTTCGTGTGTTTTCCAGTACGATGGATGAGATATTTGGAAGTCAGATTCCCTTGCATGAAAAAATCAAAGCATTTGCAAGTCGGTATATTGACTTCATAAAAGAAAACCCCTATATACCTCTTTTTATCGTATCTGAGTCACATACTAACGTTGATAGGATAAATGAAATGTTGTCTGACCAGAAGACCATAGACAAATTGAAATTGGAATTGGAGGATCTCACAGAAAAAGGCATAATCAGACCTATTCATCATGGTCATTTTATGATGAATTTGGTGAGCCTCACGGTTTTTCCATTTCTGTCAAAACCACTGCTGCTCAAGAAAATAGGAATCAGCTCCTCGGAGTACGATATGTTGATAGAAGAGAGAAAATCAATGATCGCGGAAATGCTCATCAATTACCTATATATACAGAAGCCAACTTAAGGTTTTTTTTGACCCTATTTTAATCAAATGATTACATCTAATTATATAAACAATTTAATAAATCAAGAGATGAAAACCAGAAACGTAGTTTGGTACATGTGTTGGGTGTTTTTGCCCCTACTTTTTTGGCAGTGCGTGGAGTCCACTGGCAAGGAACTTGAAGATGAAACAGTCGAGGAGGGCTATGTCCGTCGGTTCAATACAAGACGGGTGTCGCCAGAAAGTATGCAACGCATATTGAATATCACGGGTAGGGTTGTTCCTCTTCAACAGATCAATGTTGTGGCCCAGGTGCAAGGTATAGCTTTGCCCATCTCGAAACCTTTCAAGACAGGCACCACATTTAGGAAGGGACAAACGCTGGTGGCTATAGATGACACCGAGTTCCGAAGCAATCTTACTGCCCAGAAGAGTCAGTTTTTATCCTCATTGGTTAGGATCATGTCAGATCTAAAACTGGATTATTCGGATGACTTTCATGATTGGAACAGTTATCTGGACAAACTCGATATTACTAAGACATTACATGAGCTGCCTGAAGTCGATAACAAGCAACTTAGGTATTTTTTGGCTGCGAACGATATATACAATCTTTTTTACAATATTAGAAGTAAGGAAGAGACACTTGGCAAGTATCGCATCAAGGCTCCCTTTGATGGAGCCGTGACAAGCGCCAAGGTCGATGTAGGTAACCTTGTGAGTCCTGGAGCGGGACTTGGATCATTTATCAGAACAGATAAATATGAAGTCCAGACGGCCGTATCGACTTCTGATATAGACTTGATCAGATTAGGACAAAAGATTCGTCTGACCTCAAGTGACAATCCTACTGTTTGGGAGGGTGAGGTCTCAAGAATAGGCAAAAGCGTGGATCAGAGAACACAGGCAGTTTCGGTATATCTAGAGGTAAATGGTCTGGGTATCAGAGAAGGAATGTATCTCGAAGGACAATTGTTGGTTGGTTCTTATGATCATGTAGTCGAGTTACCAAAAAACCTGCTGACTCGTCAAAATCAGGTACACACACTAGTCAATGGTACCGTGCAGCTCAAGGATGTGAAACCTGTGGAGTTCTATGAGTCTACTGTCGTTGTAGAGGGATTGACAGAGGGAGAGGAGTTAATTCTCGATCCAGGACAATCTCCCATTCAGGGTAT
>JAHCMJ010000288.1 GCA_019192485.1 Cyclobacteriaceae bacterium HetDA_MAG_MS6
AATTTCTATTGTCTTGAATCCAACGTACGAAAATACAAGGGTTCCTGATCCGGCTGGTGTTGTTAATGTATAGTTGCCATCAATATCTGTAATGGTACCTACAGTTGTCCCTTTGATCAGAACACTCACACCAGGAAGTTCCTCACCATCATCGTCGGTGACTTTCCCCTTGATTGTCAAATCCTGATCCTCAGCACCACCAACTGATAAATTCTTCGAAAGGCGCTGAAGAGCCTTAGGCGCACGCTTTGATGATTGTTTTTCACGATCACTAGTTGGTGCGCTCACTTCCTTTGGGAAGTCATGACGTTCCTTAATGGACAATACAACATAATATCCTTTTTCAAGCTTTTTGAAGTGCAAGCCTTGATCTATGAGTAGGTCATCTAGGTTGTCTTCTAAGGTTTCTGACTTGTTCAAAGTCTTAGAAACCTTTTTGCCTTGAACAATCTCCGGATCATAAGATATGTTAATCTCATACATCTCCTCAAGCTCAATAAGGGCATAGCTAAGAGGGCGGACTTTTTTCTCACCTTGAAAGTCTGCTCTATGGGAAACTTCCGTATCTGCCATCGTGAGCAGCATGTTTTGGATACCTTGCGCGGGCAGGGAACCCAATCTTAAAAGACAAAGTATCAGGAGTAGTCTCCTCGATGCATGTAAAAATTTTGTCATATTTGTACGATTTTATATTAAACAAGTCCCGTCGATATGAATTTGCAGTTCCCGGCGGGATTTTTTTCTTTATTTCAGTATCACTTGGTTATCCCTCCTATCGACCTCCAAGTCGAACGATATGGCAATTGCTTGTATCAAAACATCCACCTTGTCGGCTTCAAAAGTTCCTTGAAATTTTTTCTGGTATAGAGCCGGATCAAGCAGTATAACATCCAGTCCATGTTCATCTCCTAGCAGGTCTGCAATTTCTTGAAGAGTAGATTCAGTAAAAATCAATTTGTTTTCTTTCCACGAAGTGTAGGACACAGGATTTACTCGTTTCATCTCCAGTTTTTCTTCCGTTTTGGAAAACTCTGCCATCTCTCCAGGATTCATAAAGACATCTTCGACACCTTCCATATCTAGCTTTACCTTTCCTTCTGTAAGAACCACTCGTGTCTTTTCCCGTCGGGTGTTTACATTGAACTGCGTTCCCAATACCTCGACATCCAGATCAGTAGTATGTACGAGAAACTTCACTTTTGTCCCGTCATCTGATCGTTTTTTGGCTACATGGAAGTGTCCTTCTCCCGTTAACCATACCTCCCTCTCACCTTGATCAAACCATGAGCGCTTCTTCCTAAGCGTTGAGTTGGCATTGAGTACGACTTCGGTATGATCGGGTAACACTATTGTTTCAATCTCCCCGTAAGCAGTAGTGTATTGCTGATAGATAAGCAAGTCTTGATTGAGATAGACAGCAACGCCTAATGATAATAATAGTACGATTGAAGCCGCAATGCGTGTTACTCTTCGGAAAAAGGATTGACGAGCCTTTTCCGGTAAATCAACTACTTTAACTGAAGTCTTCTCGGTGTCAATGCCCCGAAGGTGAAGAATATTTTCCCACACTTCTGAAGCCTCCTCCCTGGTGGGGTGAAATGTCTGAAAATCAAACTGACTGACTATTTTGCGAGCATGAGTCAGTTCTTCTTTTTTGTCAGGATTGCGTTTTAGCCATGATTCCCAGAATTGTTTGTTTTTATCATTGGGACTCAAAACCCACTGACGGAAGTACTCGTCTTTCACAAAATCTTCTACTGTATACCTCGAATAATTCATTTGGTGGTTCTGTATGATCTCATTTACTCTGATAAAGCATCACGACCGTCTTTTTTCCCCGGTATAGCTTCTATTTTTTTTAATTTTTATCATAGAATCCATCATTAATCAATTTTCATTAATAAAATTTCAACTGAAGGTTATTTTATTTACCATATTAATAATCTTTAAATTCTATCTTTGATCCACATTGAGCGCTTCAAGAGGTATATCAAACATGATGCAATTGCCCTTGATCTCAGGATGATAGGCATAATTCCACCCTCCTGCATCTTTGATATATAGTTTTCTGTCATTTACACGGTAGTACCATTCTCCTCCATCTTCTGGCATGGCTCTCCAAAATTTTTGCGGAACGGGAATGTAAGCCTTTACAGACTTAACACCCCTTAGATCATTGATATAGAAAGTTTGCCTGATAGAAGTCCCTTGTTCTATTACCATCCAATTAGAGAGATTCTCGCCAGCAGTAGTATTTCCAAAAGAGGTAAGCCACATCCTGGGAATACTATCACTTTTATAGGTCAGGGTCCTCTCGTTAGGATAAAGTATTCTCAACTCTCTAGCAGATCCCAATGAGAAATCTACATTGTAATATGGAGCATCTTTATACATACCATAAAGGTGAAATATCCAATTGGCGTGTAGCTCATAAAAGATTTCGAGAACTCCTCTTTTGTCATCAGATAGGCATGTGAAATCTACGTAGTCCATCTTCATGTAAGGAAAACTCCTCGTCGGTGGATCGTTGATCATCTCCAAAAATGAGAAAGTAAACATGGGGCCGACCTCCTGACCTCCTGGCAAAGTCCTCAATGAGTCCAGTATTGGAACTGAATTTTCAACGTAGCGCCATTTGCCATCGACAAATGCTTCTGCGCATGTATGGTGTGAAAAAGCCATCAACCGAACAGGAATATCAATTGTGCTACAAAGTCCAGCAAAAGCGTTGGCAGCTCCAACACAAAAATCACCATGTACACAGAAATCTACTGCATGGATGTATCGACCTCTTTTTAAGGGAGAGCTAGATGTTTTACGTTTTTGATAGGCGAACTCGGCGAAGGCCATAGCTTTATTCCAGTCAGAAGCACTTTCTCCCAGTTCCGCCTCTCTCAAAATTTCATCTCTCTTGTTCGTGAGGAATTCAAAGTCCTTTTCATAGTCTCCAAAAGTTCTGGACAGGGTAGATATATCGTTGTTGCGCTTGATATCAGGAGTCACAAGTGTATAGGCCTGCGGCGGCGGGATATTTCTGTTTTTCAGTAGTGCGTAATTCCCTCCAGCCATGTATTCATCTGCTTCCTCGTATACGACCTCTATAGGCCACCTTGGTGCTTCAGCAATGATTCTACCATTGTATCGACCTGTGGTCCCCTGCCATTCCCTTTCGGCCTGAGATGCTTTGTAAAAGGCCACCTGAGGAGATATAGGCATCGGATTCAGAATAACTCTGAAAAATTGATCTCCTGGCACATCACATGACAGCTCAATCACATTGTTATCCATGGCCCAAGGCATCTTTTCATTCTTAGAACCTTGGGCACTAAGAAAACCTGATAGGCAACAAGCATAACTGACGAAAGTAAGTAAGCTTATATTTAACCTGAACGATCGTATCCGTATCATATGTACTACAAAAAGTCGCGCACTAACGGATATTCCCTTATGTTCAGTTTGATTAGGATAATTTTTATAGTAAATGCAACAGAATACGCCTGAACGATGTAAATCTTCTAAAGAAAAAAGATAAGTGTTACGGAAATCGCAGTTAAGCCAGCAATAACAAGACGAGTATGGAAGCAATGATCTTCCTGAGGCCATGAATGGCTTTGCCCATCAGGTTATAAACTGTTTTGACCTCAATAGACAGCATCTTTGCAATCTGGTCATGGGACAAATTCTCATAAAAGGAAAGGAATATAACCTCGCGCTGTTGAGGAGTCAATTTATTGACAGCCTCTCTCACTTTCAGCACTTTCTCCTTCTCACTTTGATCCGCAATGATCTGCGCTTCGATAGGCATGACGATGCCGAATACTTCCTGATCGTCACCTCTTTTCAAATTTTTGAGACGCTTGATGGATCGAAATATTCTGCGTCTGGTAGAACTCAATAAATAATACTTAATGGAGTCGGTACTTGACAATCTCTCCTTGTTCTTCCACAACTCCACAAATAAGTCTTGAATAGCGTCCTTTACCAGAGTAGTGTCAGATGTAAATTGCCGGCCATAATTGTACAATACTGGAAAAAACTTAATGTACATATAGGAGTAAGCTTCGTTACTTCCGTTTCTGAAATTATCCCATACCGTTTTTTCTGAAAAATGCTCGAAGTCCAACAACTCAGGGTGATCTTTCTCCAGATCAGCCTTTCTCTTTAATGTTCGATGTGTGACATTTAATGCCAAGTTGTTCGCTTTCAGATTTTAACTTTAGGTATTTTAATCTCAAAAATCAAGGACAAAGATGAAAATCTCTAAAAAAAGAAGCTCTTTTATTTAAAAGTAGTCAACAAGACCACTTCATAATCTGTCTTTACTTAAGACGTGTCTTTTTGACATTAGCCCCTCAAGAGTAGAGAAAAAAGCTACTTCTTAGACAACTACTCGCTCCTCCACTGAGGGAACTGTAGTCATCAGGTTGTTGATAGAAATACCCCTAGCAGTCAGAAAATTAAGAATTTCTTTGATCTTGGAATCAGAAAGTATAGTGTTTTCCGCATCTACAGTAGTTTGTACTTTTTGGTTATTCGCTCTTAGCAAAATCATGGCTTCAACTTTTGGATCGAAGATCACCTGGAAAAGGAGCGTAAACCTGGATTCTCGATGAAGGAAGGGATCTTCTCGATGAATCTACCTACTAGGGCATATAGGGTTCTTGCTTCCTAGGGACAAAAAAATTGATCAGGACTGCCAGTACAATTGTTAGAAAACAACCTATAGCATTGTACCATAAATAGCCCAATACAATCGCTCCTATTTCATTCATCACATGTAGGGAGATGACTACGACCTCCGTAACAATAGCAGCTATAAAAACAGCCGTTCCCCTCACAAAGGGGAGCAACAATGCCACTAAGAAAATACCTAGCATGGTTCCATAGAAAATGGAGCCTACAATATTTACAGCTTCAATCAGATTCTCAGAGTTCTTCGCCAAAAAAGCAAACATAATGGCTATCATTCCCCATAGGAATGTCAATCCCTTTGAGACCAACACAAAATGACTATCGGAGGCATCCCTGCTCATCAACCTCTTGTAGAAATCCACTGCGGTAGTCGATGCCAGTGAGTTTAATTCAGAAGATGTGGAAGACATGGCTGCCGAAAAAATAACGGCGATCAAAAGGCCTATGAGGCCATGTGGCAAGTAGTCCAAAATGAAAGTGAGAAAAACATAGTCAGAGTCTTTTGTTTCCATCTCAGGATCAACCCTTTTAATCAGGTCTTTTACTTCTTGACGTACTAACTCTGCCTCCTCATTGATTGTTGACAACCTCTCGGAGGTCACCTGTGGATCGCCATCAGTCCGCAAAACCTTGGCTAGCTCTAAAGTAGCAGACTTACGCTCCGCCATCACATGATCAAATTTCTCCTCCAATACTTGAAATTTTACCCCTTCCGGAGAAGCTCTTATCAATTCCAAGGACTGTTCCTTAAAGTGAATCGGCGGTGTATAAAAAATGTAAAAAATGTAAACCATCACCCCTGTGAACAGAATAAAGAACTGCATAGGGATTTTGAAAATAGCATTGAACATAAGTCCCATGCGACTCTCCGCAATATTTCTGGCTCCCAGGTAGCGTTGGACCTGAGACTGATCCGTACCAAAATAAGACAACGCAAGGATCAACCCACCTGTTATACCTGACCAAAAGGTGTACCTCTTTTCAAAATTGAAGTCAAAGTCTACAGCCTTTGTTTTGTTGAGGACACCAGCTATATCTATCGCCTCTCCGAATGAGATAAACTCGGATATGTAGTAAATCACCACGCCAAAAGCAATCAACATACCTAGCATGATCACAGTCATCTGCTGCTTCTGCGTGATACTAACTGCTCTGGTCCCTCCAGATACAGTATAGACGATGACTAAGATGCCTGTTAGCAATATGGTCAATGTAAGGTTCCACTCCAGAATAGATGACAGAATGATGGCTGGAGCATATATAGTGATTCCCGCCGCCAAACCACGTTGTACTAGAAAGAAAAAAGCTCCTAAAAGCCTAGTTTTTAAATCAAAACGTTGTTCCAAATACTCATAG
>JAHCMJ010000289.1 GCA_019192485.1 Cyclobacteriaceae bacterium HetDA_MAG_MS6
TCAGCCCAATACCCTTATAGTTGGCAGATAGTTGAAGGCCATATAGCAAGTCTGGAATTGGCGACCCGATCATCGTACGGTCATCGGCATTCAACACGCCATCATCATTCACATCTCTAAAAATCAAATCTCCTGGCCGTGTATTTCCGAAACTGAGTGTGTTTGCTATTTGAATTGAGTCTTGAAATACACCATCTACGACGTATCCATAGAAAGCGCCAATAGGTGATCCCTTAGTAGTGCGAGAAACGGTACGATTTCTGTAAATCCCTAGTAGCTCGTCATCTGCACCACCGGTACCGCTCACTTTTAACATCTCGTTGTCGATGGTGGTCGCCACAAGCCCCACACTATAGTTAAGAGCCCCTTTTGACCCCTGATAGTTCAAGGCCATCTCCAGCCCTCTGTTCCTGACCTTCCCCGCATTGAAAGTGACATCTGCTACACCATTTCCCAAGTAATTGGGAATTTCCAATGGAATGAAAATCTCGGAGGTCTCTCTGTTGTAGTAATCAATCTCAGCAACTAATTGATCCCCGAATAGGCCAATCTCTACACCTACGTCAACCTGATTGACTTCCTCCCATATCAAATCGGGATTGCCAAGTGCTCCATCGGTCTGTCCGAAGTATTGCTGTTCATTTAGACCAAAAACTGCATTGATATTATTATCGACTCGTGAATATGCCCTGTCGTAAGCGATCTTGTCATTACCTACTATCCCCCAACTGGCCCTAACTTTTAGATTACTTAATAGACCAGAGGACGGCATGAAATTCTCATTAATTACGTTCCACCCAAATGCTACCGCAGGAAAATTGTTGTATCGGTTTTCTCCAAGGAACTTTGAAGAGCCATCTCTTCTAAAAGTAAATGTGAAAAGATATCTATTATCAAAGCTGTAATTCACCCTCCCCAGATAGGAAATCATCGCAAAGTTTCCATTCGCATCTACTTCATTTTTGACAGATGAAGGGTCTATATTGGATGGGTCCAGGTACCTAAAATCCTCTCCAGTCCTAAATAAGTCTCTGCCAGTGAGTTCAGTGAATTCGTTTGAAGTGTTTTGCGTTGAGTAACCAACCACTGCATTAATCCTGTGAACCCCTAGTTGCTTATTATAGCTCAATGTGTTTTCCCATATCCAGGTATTAGAAGTTGCATTTTTCTTTCTTAGGAAAGATTCATCGTTTGACTGCGCAGATGCAATAAAATAGACAGGTGTGAAATCTTCCTCTTCCTCATATTTGGCATCTATGCCAAAGCTTGTTTTGAAGATCAGGCCATCGATAATTTTTACTTCTGCAAAAAAGTTGCCTACTGAGCGAACACCTCTGGTGACTCTATCAGTTGTGAACTCTAACGCACCTAGAATATTTCCTACACCTGGTACCTCATTGTAAGAGCCATCATCTGCAAACGGTTCTATTACAGGTTGAGCGCGATAGACATTAAATGGAGCATCATTAACTGTATTGTCGCGTTTGAAAGGAGCAATCGTAACGTTTGTTCCCAGAGTCAAATAATCCTTGGGACTGTATCTGTTATTAAGTTTAACTGTTAACCTCTGAAATCTGGACTCCGGAATGATCCCCTCCTGGTCAAAATATCCTATACCGTAGTAATATTGATTCTTCTCTGAGCCACCAGAAAACGAAACTTGATAACTATGAATCGGTGCGGTCTGAAAAAGAAGGTCTTGCCAATCGGTATTAGGTACCCGGTCCAAATTGTTATAACTCCCAGGGTTGATCTCATTGACCACTTCGGCAAACTCTCGGCCATTTAAAAGATCGATTCGTTGCTGTAAGTTTTGGATACTAAACTCTGCACTTACCGTAACGACAGGTTGCTGGCCTGCACTCCCTAACTTAGTTGTAACCAAAATCACTCCGTTAGCTCCACGATTTCCATAGATAGCTGTGGCGGAAGCGTCCTTGAGTACTTCCACTGATTCGATGTCGGTGGCACTGAGAAAGTCGATGTTATCTACGATCATTCCATCAACCACGTATATAGGATCTGGATTACCAGTGGTACCCACTCCGCGGATACGCACCACAGGGGCCTCACCTGGAGCTCCTGAATTACTAACAATCTGCAGACCTGGTACTTTACCCTGGAGTGCTTGCATGGGATTTACTGACGGAACTTTTACTAGTTCTTCACCTTTTATGGATGATACTGAGCCTGTTAAGTCACTCTTCCTTATTGTGCCATAGCCAACAACCACAATCTCCTCTAGTGCCTGGATATCAATCGGCAATTCGACATCTATGACCGATCTACTCCCAACAGGTTCCTCGACATTCCCGTAACCAACAAATGAGACAATTAAGACATCTTGATCGGAACTGATTTCAAGACTATATCTGCCTTCCAGATCAGTTACGGTCCCTATAGTTGTTCCCTTCACTACGACGGTAGCTCCAGGTAGTGGTTCGCCGCTTTCCGGATCGGTAACGACACCTCCAACAAGCCTATGTTGAGCGCTGGTAGCGTAGCAGAGTAACGATAGGATGAAAAAAATACAAGAGATGTAAACACTCTTTGAAAAATCGACAAAAAACATACTCACAATGAATCATTTGTTGCCGAATTTGTAAGGTTCATTTTTATTTTACAAATGATTATCTAAAAATATTTCAAAACAAGATCATATCAAAATCACATCTAAAGCAGCTTTCATTGCGCTTTAAAAACAATACAAAAAGTCATTTTAAAGCTATAATAGCATATATAAATCCATCATATATCGCAAAAAAAACATAGAAATTTTTTTTACACATATATTTAAATAATCCTATTTTTATTAAAAATATGCAAACGTTTTCAAAAAGTATGGTAAAAACATCAACTACTGACAAACGACAGATTTCGTTTTTCTAATCTTGAATTTGAAGGGCCAGATCCTTGAAGATATTAATGTCTTCAACGCTATTGGAGCTTAGGAATTCCTCTATCTTTTTCTTAAATGACCAAATCGTGTTTTTCCTAAGTTCGAGAACATCGGAAAGCTCACTAAGCGAGATCTTTTCGTAATTGATTTGAGTATAGAGAATGTAGAATGCTTTGTTCAAAGGGAACTTTACTCCGTGAAAAATGGAGCCAATTGTGGCCGTTTCATTATAACCGCACTTGGTACAACGCCTTGCTTGAGGGGCACTACCCTCAAACCATTTATCGTTCTTGCACTTCTTGCAGATGTAACCAAACCTCCACTTATGTTCCGCTAAGAATTGTAGGCATATATCCCGATCCTGGAAAATGCTAAGAAACTCCTGATAGGTCAGGATTTTATTAAGTATTCTCTCTTTTTGGATGACCTGAATATCGTTACGGAGCTTCCAATTGTCCAGATCAAGTATGGAGTTGATTTGTGCTATCTCGTCTTTTTGACGATGTAGTAACTCATTGCTAATGAGTAACTCTTCATTCTTTTGAGCCAATTCAACAGTACGGTCTTTTACTTTGGCCTCCAACTCCTCATTTACGCGATCCTTCAGCTTTATATTTTCCTGATGTTGGGCTACAATCCTCCGATGGGCTTTATCGCGATTTCGCTTGAGGATTCGAACCCTGTCACTCAATGCAATTGAGAGGAACAACATCTCCAAAACAAAACTTACATGTAGGCTATAGTAGCTCATCAGGTAAAAGCCTTCAAATACGTATATGTGAAAAGGGATCAAAGACAGCATTAAAAGAGCCTTAGCTATAAAGCCTAGAAATAAGATACCATATGCCACCAAAAAAAACCTTGCCGGCTTATATCCTCGCATATAGGAGCTGATACTACCTGCAAAAACCAGTAACAAAGGAATAATTTCGATATTGCGCTGATCAAAAAGACTGTGATCGAAGCCTAATGCATACAGAAACAGTAGGCTACGCAAAATCAAAACGATATCAATAAGTTTATCTATCTTGGGAGATCGGGTTTTGAGATTAAGGAATTTTTTGGAAAATATGATCGCCCAAAAAATGACAGAAAACAATGCTACGCCATGTGCCACTTGATTCCAGCCAGGACTGTTAGGCCATAAATATTGATAGGCAATCCCATCGACACACATGGCAAACACTCCTACTGATAAAATGTAAAAAGTATAGTAGAGGTATTTTGATTCACGGATCGCGCTGTATATCGAAACATTGTAGAGTGAAATGATGAGAATCATACCATAAAAAATGCCGTAGAGAAAGTATTCTCCGACCGCATACTGCACGAATCTGTTGATCGTTTTCAGCGCCACTCTTATATCTGCATAGTTTGCACTTTTCACTCGAAAGTATGCCGTGTATCCTCCCGGCTCATCCAGCATTAGCTGAAAGTTCTTGTGTAAAAAGGGTTTTTCATGAAAAGGGAAGTGATCACCAAACAATTGGTATTGGTATAAACTATCTGACTCATGACGGATATAGAGATCGATCCTATCGATAGTTTGGTCATAAAATTCAAATAAATATTCCTTACCATTATCCTGAATACAAAACTCCATTTTGCACCAATATGCAGATTGAGGGTTATAATCTGAAGCTTTGAAATCGGCGTTGTATCGAAGTAGATAAGCCGAGTCTCCTGAGATTGATTTGAAATCAGTCAGCAAAGAAGCATCCTCATAAAATTTCATCTCCACGATATTAACTAACCGTTCCTCGGTGTTATCACCAAGTAGAATCAGACACACACCAACAAAAAGAAGTATTTTCACAATATGCTCTAAATCGAATAATTACCTAAGTTAGGAATAATTCAAATGATCCGATATACTTCTATTTCCCTTCTACTGCTTGGTCCGATATCACTTCAAGTAGCGCTAGGATAACTTTTGTTTTATGCTCAATGAAAAGCATTGTCTTTCCATACTGACTCTGATAAAAGTCTCTTTGAATTGGAGGAAATACAGCACTACCTCAAAGAACTGATCAAATGAATCGATTCCTAGCAACCATTTCAACCAGTACCTTGTAATAGGGTTGACTTTATCAAAGAAATAAAATGAAAAGAAGAATTTTTATAGAGAAGACTGGTCAGCTGCTGGCAGCGTCTGGCTTGGGGTTTTCACTGATTGGCTGTAGCGAAGACGATCCAGGTCCCAATCTGGGAGCCGGATTGGAAATAGATCTGGAGACAAGCCCTTTTGATGCATTGCAAACTTCCGGCAGTTGGATACTCCACCCTAATGAGAATGTAATCATTGTCAATTTTGATGGTGAAATCAGAGCCTTTACCTCTGTTTGCACGCACTCACAATGCTCACGCAACTGGGTATTTGGTGCTACTCAAGCAACCTGCACATGTCACGGCTCAAAATTCAACTATAAAGGAGAAGTAGTTGCCGGACCCGCCCAAAGGGACCTTAGAAACTTCACCGTTTCTCAGGATGGATCTGTATTGATTGTCAAGTAAATATTTGAATGCTAAAACTTCACCTGGTAAGTTGCAGTGATCACATCGTCCCGGGTGAGTCCATCAGGGTTTGTTGCTCGATCATCCAACTTGTATCCGTAGATAAATTTGACGCTATTGGATACATTCAAATGGTAGGTGAATCCAGCGAGTACTGAGAGCGCTAGCCCGGTTATTTCCGGTACACCTCCATTTTCCCTGGTTCTTATGATGCCTCGATCTTTAGTGATACGGTATATTCCCAAAGCACCAAAATTGAAAGAATAGTTAGTAAACCGAAAGTTGCGTTCAGCGCGAAGCATGACATCCGTTCCCCGCCGGAGCCCTATCCCTACATCGTACTTACTGAGATACTCTCTATCTGCAAATCTTACCCACTCGCCCCAGGTAAAGTCGTTCTTGTTGGATGTCAATGCCTGCTGGTAGCCAACAGCAAAAAGCCAATTCTTAGTCAGAACAGACATGCCGGCTACAATATCATAGCTCCCTAAACTTGTTTGATAATACATAGGCAATGTAAATCCATTCTCAGCTTTCAGATCAGAGTCATTGGTAGGTATCTTGCCACCGATAGTTCC
>JAHCMJ010000290.1 GCA_019192485.1 Cyclobacteriaceae bacterium HetDA_MAG_MS6
AACACGGCCCTGATCGCTCATCCGCCCACACTTCCTTCTGCCCTCCTGAATGCAAGCAGGTGCTTTGAGAATCGTCACTTCGACAACCGCAGGGAGGAGAAGTCTCCTTTAGCGTTAAGATGATTAGGAGATGTCTCCCTCCGCTATGCTCCGGTTCGATATGACTTTGTTAGGGAGAGAAATGACTCCTTTTGGTGTAAAATCGATTTCTCACAGCATTTTATTGGGTTCTCACAGAGTATCTATCCCTTCCTGCAAGCAAATGGCCTGTTCTCACATAGAAAAAATGTCTTATCACAATATTTTATTCCGTCCCATGGGTTGGTAATCCCTCCCATTGAAATATTATTCCGTCCCATACACCTAATGACCCCTCCCATAGGTAGATTGACCCTCCCCAGCACTACTTTGACCTCTCCCATAGCCTTCCAAGGTGCTCCCATACCCGTTTACCCCCTTCCCATACCCTAAACAACATCTCCCAGCGCATAGGGATGGTATTCTGTAAATAAGGAAGATTATTGTCGACATTGGTAATATCTGAGACTAATTCGGAGACAAACCCAATCAAAGAAATCAATATACTGATCAAACTAAACAGCTTACACTTATCATCATACAGATCACAACTTTACCATTATCTCAGGTTGATGAGATCATCTATATTTAAACATGGCAAATTCTATTTCCTTTTCACTTGCGAGCCAGCGTACCCCAACTTATGTATACGCTTCCGTGTTCGCGTCTTTGAGCATTATTATTGGCCTTATTTGGGATATCTCATGGCACACTAGTATCGGCAGAGATGGATTGTTTTCTCCTCCTCACCTGGCGATCTACCTGGGAGCAGTAATAGCAGGTGTATTCTCAGGATTCAAAGTATTGAAGATATCATTTGCGGGCACTGACCTGGAAAAAGCCAGCACTGTCAGGTTCTGGGGGATTTTTCGCGGTTCACTTGGAGCTTTGTTCTGTATATGGGGAGCCTTTGCCATGCTCACATCAGCACCATTCGATGACTGGTGGCACAATACTTACGGGCTAGATGTAGAAATCCTTTCCCCTCCTCACACTGTTCTGGCACTTGGAATCATGATGATCCAGTTTGGCGCAGTGATCAGTACCTTGTCTCAACAAAATCAAATGCGGGAAGATCAAGTGGACAGCATCCGAAAATTGCTTTTCATGATCACTTCAGGTCTTCTTTTAGTTAGCTTGTTCACCATCTCATCCGAGTTTCTTGAGCGACATGACATGCACCATTCCTCCTTTTATCAGGTAGCTGGATTAGTTTTCCCTGTCTACCTGGTAGCTATAGGCAAAGCCTCCAAGCTTAAATGGGCAGCCACTATTACAGCATTCGTCTATAGCATTACGATGGCATTATTTGTATGGATTTTACCTTTGTTTCCCGCCGAACCGCTGTTGGGACCGATCCGTAACCATATCACACACTACCAGTCTTTTCACTTCCCTATTTTGCTGGTATTCCCAGCAATATTGATAGACTACCTGCTCTTTAGAGGAGTATCCTGGAACAAATGGTTACTTTCTGTGGCATTGGGTACGGGCTTTGTTTTGGTACTCCTGACAGTACAATGGCCATTTGGAGATTTTTTGATGTCTCCGTATGCTCGCAATTGGTTCTTCGGTGTTGAGTCATGGTATTTTGGAAATACTCCAGATTGGGAATACAGGTACGCTTTCTTGCCATGGCATAGTCATAGTGGTTTCAATTTGGTCAAAGGAGTCTCAATTGCCATTGGCATTGCTATTCTCTCAGTGAGACTAGGCTTAGTATGGGGTAAATGGATGACAAAGGTAAAAAGATAAGAAGATGCAGTTCAATAGATTGACAATTCTAATCATTTGTTTACTGACACTCACACTCAAGGTCGGTGGACATGTAGGAAGTCCTGGAGTAGTATTTGAAGGTCAGGCTGGCCCCTATTCTTTACTAGTCAGTGTATCTCCTCCGGATGTGATACCAGGTATAGCCGAGATATCTATCTATGTAACAGACTCCGATATTGAAGAGATCACCGCAAAACCAGTATACTGGAGCGTTGGAGACGAGGGATCTCCCAAATCAGATCAGATGCTCCCAGCGGCCGACGCTCCCGGCCAATATGAGGGTATCGTATGGTTCATGAGTCGTGGAACTTCCAGTATTGAGTTATCCGTCTCTGGCCAGAAAGGTAATGGGAAAGCCGTGGTACCCGTCATGGCTTCAGCAACCGCTCAAAAGGAAATGGATCCCTCATTAGGATGGACTTTGGCAGCATTAGGGGTTTTCCTCGTTATTCTTATGGTCACTATCATTGGCTCAGCTGTTAGCGATGGATTGGTTACACCAGGGCTAGAAGATGTTAAAATACTTAGAAAAAAAAGAGTCAAAGGTTATGTTATCACTTTCATAGTGATGGGACTTATCCTATTCGGAGGTAAAAGCTGGTGGGATGGAGAAGCCAAGGCCTATAAAAGGTTTATGTATAAAGCCCCAACAGCTCATTCTTGGATAGAGCAGAAAGATGGAAAAAGACTATTGACTTTTCAGATAGACTCAACCTCGGTCAAGAAACGAAATAGAATGGCCATGGAATACCTGATCCCTGATCATGGTAAATTGATGCACATGTTTATGATCAAAGAGGGGTCTCTTGATGTATTTGCTCATCTCCATCCTAAAAGACAAGATCCTTTAACCTTTACCGTCGACCTACCACCCGTACCTGAGGGGCGCTATTACCTATTTGGTGATATCGTGCGGTTAAATGGCTACACGGAAACCATTACCGACACTGTAGACATTACCGATATGCAGACAGAAATAGAAGGTCTTTCGCTTGGTGACCCGGATGATACTTACATTGTCTCTACAGCATTTGGCCAGGAGGTGGCTCCAACGATAGGCTCTGATATACTGGTTTGTGGCAAGCCTGGTGTAGAGACACCTTTACTAGACGGATCTACGGCTGTGTTTGAATATCAGCCCAACCAGGCTTTCGAAGCTGGCAAAGTGTACCCACTAACCTTTGCGATTAATGACCCTGAAGGAAAACCAGCGGAGCTGGAACCTTATATGGGCATGATGGGTCATGCTGTTATTTTCAGAAAAGAGGGAGGGGTTTATGTACACTTACACCCTGTTGGCAATTATTCGATGGCCTCTCAGAATATTCTGGAAGACCGCATCAACGAAAACTCCATTCGGCCCAGAATTCCTGACCTTGAAGTTTTTTATGATAGTGTTGATCAGGTGGTTAATAGCTTTGCTAAAATGACAGAAGAAGAACGAAACAACTTACTGATGGCAGGCATGGATCATCTGGGACTAGGTGAACATGAGGAGCATGGCTCTACAGTTACTTTCCCTTATGCATTTCCCCAAGAAGGAGATTATCGCATTTGGATACAGATGAAAAGAAATGGCAAAGTGCTGAACAGCAGCTTTGACGCACGCGTCACTTTGTAATGACTAAGGTCTAGGTTTCGATCAATTCGATCTTGCAAGAACACGAAAAGGTATCTCCTTCTTTCAATTCAAGCAAGCCATCTTTGTTGTTAAACACGTTTACATTGCAAGTCATAGGTTCTACAGCTATGGTCTTACGATCAGGGGGGATATATAGCTGCAAAAAGGTAAACGACTTGGAAGTAGAAATCTTTAGTTTCTGATGTTTGGTGTAAGACTTTAGATTGACTACATACTGCTTTCCCATATCAAAGCATGTATCCAATTCTTCCTTGCCAATGAGATGATAAGCATCAAATTGGCTATACGGCATCTTCTGACCTGTCGGGATCATATTTTCATTGACTTCTACCAGGTCACATTTTCTGAATGACAATTTCATATCATCTACTTTTTCTTTTTTGATAGTGAAGTATGGGTGCCAGCCAAAACCAAAAGGCATGGAACCATCTCCCGTATTCTTGACATGAAATGAAGTCTCTAGCTGAGTGGGACTATATTTGTAAGACACCTCAAAAGTGAAAGCAAAGGGATAAAAAGGCTCGCTTCCATCATACTCGTAGCTGAAGATCAACTCAGCAGTATCACCGGAAATGCTATTATCTTTCAAGGTAAATTCTCGATCTTTCAGAAAGCCATGGATGGCATTATTTCTCTCGGGTTCATTGATAGGAAACTGATACTCTTGATCACCATAGGTATAGAGTCCCCCTTCCAGCCTATTGGGAAAAGGGAAGAGCAATGCACTTTTACTAGAGGCTATTTCCATCCCTGGTTTCAGATCATAGCCTTGTATCACGTAGGAGATGCTATATTCCGTTGGAAAGCCTAATACATTTAAAGTAGCACCACTTTTGAGGATTTGTACCACTTGCTTGTCAGCCTGATATATACACACTGTAGGAAAACCTTCAGTCGTTTCTTCTTTCACAAATAACATGGCGATTTTTTTTATCTGAAAATTATGAAAACATTTCCTGAATGTGATTCAGTAATAAAAAAATTGCATGATAAATATCGAAAAACAATTCAGAAGTTAGTTTAAGTTTTATTTTAGTGGTTCATTTTCAAACCTTGAATCTGATTGAAAAACACAATCTGTAGTATCAGTAGAATAAAATCTATGCAAATGAAAAAGCTTATTTACTACACCTTTATGATGATCTCTTTTGTAGCCTTCACAGGCTGCGGAGGTGGCAAGTCTGGAAGTGCAGAGAAAGAAACTCCAAAAGAAGATCTGGCCACTTTTGTAGAAAGAGAGTTTGAGTACCCAATTCCTACCTCTTACGAAGTCACTAATATGCTCCAGAAAGCCAATGCAAACTTCGTAGTGAACATCACTAATTCCCCTGAAAATGTAGATAACTATGTAACAGAGTGGCAAAAAGCAATGAACCTTGGCGTATTCGGTGCTGATCTGAGCTATGCTAGTACATACAACAAGCAAGAACAAACCGTTGATTTCCTAAATGCCTCTAAGACATTGATCGAGGATCTTAATATTTCAACAGCATTCAATGCTTCTACTGCGGGAAGAATCGAAGCTAATCTTGAAAACAAGGATTCTCTGATCTTAATTGTTACGGAGTCTTTTTACAACACTTATAACTACCTCAATCAAAATGGAGCCGAAAAGACTTCCCTGCTAGTTATCGCTGGCAGTGTGATCGAGGGGTTGTATATCACTTCACAGTTAATTGTAGCCAGTGAGTATAGTGATGCACTCATGGAGGTAATGGCCAGGCAAAAAGGTCAAGTACAGAAATTAGTTCAGTTGATGGAGAAACATGGAACAGACGAAAATGTAAACCGTGTTTTGCCGACGCTCAGATATATCAATTTATTCTATGATCAAATAGGTGATGACGGTAAGATCACAAAAGGTCAGTTTGATGATGTATCTAAAAGCATCACTGAAATGCGATCGACTATTGTAGGATAGTAAATATCAGTTAAGACATAAAATAAGAACCGCATCTATTCATGCGGTTTTTTTGTGATCTACGCTTTTCGAAATCTTTTTTGGGGGTTGTTGGCCCAAAATGAGGCTACTGTGAGCCCTAAGTAAATAACCAGACAAGTGGAGCTAGCCATATCATATGAACCGAATCGACTAAGGGACCCACTGAACAAAATAGGTCCCAAGGCACTTCCAAATACGATCATCATAATGGCTTGACTACTAATCGAACCAAGATGGGTCCTTCCAAAATACCGAGGCCAACTGACTGTGATCAGCACACTAAAAAGGCCGGCCATGATACCATTCCCCAGCACCATCAGGTAATATGCTATAGGAGTTTCGCCAAGTAACAACAAACCCGCTACTCCAATACATGCCCCAAATCCTTTTAGGTAAAGAAGGTATTTGAGCTGAATGTAATCACTTACAGCACTAGCCAAGAGGGTAACAACAACCGCAATTACAGCGATGGGAGGAAAGATCGTGATGGCCTGGTCTTCAGTAAACCCAGCCTCATCGA
>JAHCMJ010000030.1 GCA_019192485.1 Cyclobacteriaceae bacterium HetDA_MAG_MS6
GTGTACGAGGGCAAAGTAAAATCTATCATGCCTTTTGGAGCATTTATTGAATTTATGCCAGGCAAGGAAGGGCTATTGCATATTTCCGAGATTAAATGGGAAAGAGTTGAGAATGTGGAGAAAATCTTGGAGGTTGGAGAAGAAATTAAGGTGAAATTGATAGAAATCGATAAGAAAACTGGAAAATTCAGACTTTCGCGAAAAGTTTTATTGCCTAAACCCGAAACAAAATCGAAAGCTGATTAAATTTAATGGTGATTAATCAGCTATAGGTGGATGTGGACTCCTTGCTGGTAACTTAATCACCATGAGACAACTAAAAATAACAAAACAAATCACCAATCGGGAGAGTCAGTCTCTCGATAAGTACCTGCAGGAAATTGGACGCGTAGAGTTAATTTCGGCAGAGGAAGAGGTAGTATTAGCAAAAAGAATTAAAAACGGAGACCAATTGGCTTTGGATAAATTGACCAAAGCCAACTTACGTTTCGTTGTATCTGTAGCTAAACAATATCAAAATCAAGGTCTGACACTTGGGGATCTTATTAACGAGGGCAACTTGGGATTGATCAAAGCGGCTCAGCGTTTTGATGAGACCCGTGGCTTTAAGTTTATCTCTTACGCTGTCTGGTGGATTCGTCAGTCCATTCTACAAGCACTTGCCGAGCAATCTCGAATCGTTCGATTACCACTTAATCGGGTTGGATCTCTCAATAAAATTGCCAAGGCATTTTCAGAACTTGAGCAGAAGTTTGAAAGGGAACCCTCACCTGAAGAAATGGCTGAATTGCTGCAACTCCCACCTGAGGAAGTATTTGACACGATCAAGATTTCGGGAAGACATGTTTCCATGGATGCACCTTTTGCCAGTGGCGAAGAAAGCAGCTTGCTGGACGTATTGGAGAACGAAGCTGAGGATACACCTGATAATGCATTACTGACGGATTCATTGAAAAGAGAAGTGGGACGGGCACTTTCTACGTTGACACAACGGGAGAATGATGTGATCAATTTTTACTTTGGATTAGACGGCCAGCACTCCATGACCCTGGAGGAAATAGGGGAGAAGTTTGGCCTGACCAGAGAGCGTGTCAGACAGATCAAGGAGAAAGCTATCAGGCGTCTTAGACATACCTCCAGAAGTAAATCACTCAAAGCCTACTTAGGGTAATCCATCTGACATATCTTTGCTTTCTTGTTACAAAACCAATCCATTTGAATGTGATTGGCGTTACTAGTAAAAAATAGAAGAAAAAGCATGAGCACAGAAAGAGTTCAAGTGTTGATAATCGGATCTGGTCCAGCTGGATACACAGCTGCTATCTATGCTGCCAGAGCTGGTTTAAAGCCAGTATTATACCAAGGCGGCCAACCAGGCGGCCAACTTACCATTACTACAGATGTAGAGAACTATCCTGGATATCCTGAGGGAGTAATGGGTCCTCAAATGATGGTGGATTTTCAAAAACAAGCAGAACGTTTCGGTACAGATATTAGATACGGATTAGTGACGAATGTGGATTTTTCGAGTTGGCCGCTGAAGGCGACAATAGACGAAAAGACAGAGATCGAAGCAGAGTCGGTCATCATCTCTACTGGAGCATCAGCCAAATGGTTAGGAATTGAACGAGAGCAAGAGCTCAATGGTCGCGGTGTATCGGCTTGTGCGGTATGCGATGGTTTCTTCTTCAAAGGTCAAGATGTAGTCATCGTAGGAGCCGGAGATACTGCTGCAGAAGAAGCAACCTACTTGTCAAAGCTTGCCAACAAAGTTTATATGTTGGTTAGAAGGGATGAGATGAGGGCTTCAAAGATTATGCAGCAAAGAGTGCAGAACGCCACCAATATTGAGATTCTTTGGAATACTGAAACAGACAAGCTCATTGGAGAAGAGGATCTTACGGCTGTACAGGTAGTCAATAATAAGAGCGGAGAAAAGCGGACTCTGGATGCTCAGGGGTTTTTCGTCGCCATAGGGCATAAACCAAATACTGATATATTCAAAGGTTATTTGGACATGGATGATAGCGGATATATCAAGACGATCCCTGGGACATCCAAAACCAATATCCCTGGTGTTTTTGCTACTGGTGATGCCCAAGATAAGATCTACCGACAGGCGGTGACTGCAGCCGGTAGTGGATGTATGGGTGCCTTGGATGCCGAGAAGTTCCTGGCAGAAAAAGAATTAGAGTTATTGGAAGCTGAAGTAGCTTAATCCAAATTGGAATTATCAAAGTCTCTCATTTGTTTGGGAGACTTTTCTTTTTGCCTATTCCGGGAATCGCTCACTGCTACCGCCTCACGTTACTATGTAAAGCTTCTTATTGCAGTACAATCCCTATTGTTAGCTGATATTTGAACAGGAAAATGAAACTTGATATACTGGCCATTGCCGCCCATCCGGATGATGTTGAATTATCTTGTTCCGGTACCTTAATTACGCAAATAAGAAAAGGGAATAGCGTAGGGATCATCGACCTGACAAAAGGTGAAATGGGAACTCGCGGTACACCAGAGCAGCGGCTTCAAGAAGCAAACGACGCAGGTAAACTAATTGGTGTTTCGGTAAGAGAGAACTTGGGATTCGATGATGCTTTTTTCTCGAATGACAAAGATCATCAACTTGAGATCATTCGGATGATACGCAAATACCAACCGGATATAGTTTTGGCCAATGCTCCCTATGACCGGCATCCAGATCACGGCAGGGCCTCAACTCTTGTCGAAGAGGCATTTTTCAAAGCAGGGCTTGTCAAAATAGAAACAACCGACCGTGACTTATCCCAGGAGCCATGGCGTCCGAAGCGATTGTTTCATTATATACAGAGCGTCACATTAGAGCCCAACTTCATTGTTGATGTCTCCGCTGTGCATGAGCAAAAAATGAAAGCTATTTTGGCTTTCAAATCCCAGTTTCATGATCCAGGAAGCGAGGAGCCTGAAACATATATTTCTTCTCCAGCTTTTTTAGAGATGATAGCTTCCAGGTCTAGAGAGTTTGGCCATCGCATCGGTGTGCAACATGGAGAAGGTTTTATTGCAAAGCAGGTCCTGGGTATCTCCGACCTAAATACTGTGACCTGATAAGTAATAGGCTTTCCTATCAAAAGTACGAACCATCTTGAGTTGCCCGACTGCATCTTGCTTTTGGAAATCTTCTATTTTCAGATATTCTTGGTTGAGCCAGGCAATGGCTTGAGACAATGGTGTCGAGGAATAATAATGGTCTCTGGCAAAATGTACGAATTGTAGCACCTTAAGGCTATTGAACCAGCTGAAAAACTGATCTTTAAAACCCTTAAGTGATGCGCTGTTGCGAATTATTTTCCGTATAGCATCATCAAAATCGTTATCCTTCAGGAAGCTTTGGATGGAGTCAGGTAAATGATAATTATCCAAAGCCTGATCCTTGTTAATGATATTAACATGATCAAGAAATGACTTTAAATCACCAAAACATTTCGGATGGTAAACCAGATATGGATCCTCCGAATTTTGTATTTTAAATAATGCACTTCCTGTGCCAAAGGGTACTCGATCGGAGTTACGAGCTGATGGATAGATGGTTGTTTCGTTTATCTCTGTAAATCTGCATACAGGAATAATCTTGTTCAGAAAATAGAAATCCTCCCCGGCTTTCCGAGTATTCATCCCGCCATGCTTCTCATAGGTTTTACTTCTGACGGTAATGCAAGACCCGAGTGTTTGAAAAGCGTATGGATAACCAGCAAACCTTAACGCGTTGGTATAATACCTCAAGTACAATTCATATTGTACTATTTCGAATCGATCCAAGAGGTGTTCAAAAAAAACGATACCAGCTTCCAAGTTAGTCTCCCTATATCGATCTTGAATCATTCTTAGATAATCAGGGGAGCAATGGCAGTCGCTATCATAGCAGACGATTATGCCATCTTGCTCAATACGACTAAACCACCTCGCAGCCTCATCCATTCCGATCTTTCGTGCAAGTCCTACTCCAGCTTTTTTATCAGGGAGGATCACTTTTTTGAATTTCAATAAAACACCGTCGGGAATGTCGATCCCACCTAGGTCTCGGATGGTTTGATCGTTAATCTCGGAAATCTCTCCAGAAATACTTTGCGGTTCGTTCACCACAACCAAGATAACTAACGTTCCATCAATGTGATCACATTCGATGAGCGATCGGATGGCGTCCAATAAATCTAGCTCTTTGAACGCTGGTATTACGACTATGATTGAGGTGTCTTTCGGAGGAGCGAAATCCGGAAAAATAGAAATTGGATAGCTGTATCTCCGAAAGTAAACGGAGTCTTCACTCATGGAGAAAGCCGACTTTTATTCCAATTACCATCTGCTAATTCATAGAAAATGCGATCGTGTAGCCTATTTTGTCGGCCTTGCCAAAACTCAATAGAATCGGGAATGACTCGATAACCACCCCAGAAATCCGGTAATGGAATTTCCCCCTCCTTAAACTTCCTCTTCATCTCATCCAGCTTGGCTTCCAACAAGCTTCTGGTGGAAATCACCTCACTTTGATGAGAGACCCACGCTCCAAGTTGACTCCCTTTTGGTCGTGATGTGAAGTATTTAAGTGATTGAGCCTTGGAAACTTTTTGGGCCCTGCCAGTGACGGTTACCTGTCGCTCCAGTGCATACCATGGGAATAGTAAACAAACTTGATTGTTCCCTTCAATTTGTTTTGCCTTTCGGCTGGTATAATTGGTATAGAAGACAAAACCATTTGAATCGTAGGCTTTCAAAAGCACAGTTCTCTGAGTGGGTTTTTTGGCTTCTGACACCGTACTCAGGATCATGGCATTAGGTTCTAGTACATCTGCTTTTGATGCTTGCTGAAACCATTTTTGAAATAATTCAAAAGGGTCCGTCGGTGTGGATTCGATTTCCAATTCGTCCTGCACGTATTCTTTTCTGAGAGAAGCGATATCCATCTAGATCGAATTAAGAAGTGATTAAATATTAATTGTTTTTATTTGTCTGATACCTCAAATATAGTCTAGATGAAGTACCGGATAGACCTCATATCATCCAGCAGCACGGATTGGGTAGACTGCGTGATGGGAGATTTTGATTCCTTCCTACAGGACCATGCCAACTGCGAACGCAAGGCTTCTGCTATGGCGATGAGTTTCGTTGCCAAGTATCCGGATAGGGTGGAGATTATTCCTGAATTGATAGATACAGCCATTGAGGAAATGGAACACTTCAAACAGGTATATGAAATCATGCAATCCAGGAATATATTGCTGCCTCAAGAGATAGAGCCTGACCTATATATCAAGCAACTTCTAGATGGATGTCACTCCGGGAGGTTAGAGCGATTTCGAGACCGCCTATTGATGGCTTCGTTAGTTGAAACCAGAGGAGCCGAAAGATTTAGATTGGTATATGAATCATTGAAAGACCCACAACTAAAGGATTTTTACCATCAGCTTTGGGCGTCAGAGGCACGACATGGCGAGACATTTGTTAAAATGGCTTTAAACTATTTTGATGAAGGAAGTGTCTACTTCAGATTGCAAGAGATGACCGAGAGAGAAGCTGAGATCATTGATTCACTACCCATAAAACCTGCATTGCATTGATGGACTATTTTGCAGCGGACTATCTGATAAACCCTGAAAAAGGAGACTTATTGATATCAGAACCATATCTGGGCGACCCCAATTTTGAGCGAACTGTGGTTTTGTTGTGTGAACATAGTGAGGAAAACGGTTCTTTTGGCTTTGTGTTGAATCGTCAATCTAAGGCTTCGTTTGATGAGGTAGTAGAGGATGTGTCAGATTTTGATGCGGACCTCTACCTAGGTGGACCAGTCCAGCAGGATAGCTTACACTTTTTGCACCGGGCTCCGGACCAAATAGATTCAGGAAAACCGGTGAGCGACAGTATCTTTTGGGGAGGTGACTTTGAGCGGCTCCTGATGCTGATCAATACCAGGCAAATCCATACTGAAGACTTTAGGTTTTTTGTGGGATACTCAGGGTGGTCACCTGGTCAGTTGTTGGAAGAACTTAAGACTAAATCGTGGATAGTCTTCAAGAATGCAGGATCATCACTGATTTTTGATACCAAACCAGAAGAGCTCTGGAGGCGAGTCCTTCATCTGATGGGAGGTAAGTTCAAGGTAATCGCGAATTATCCTGAAGATCCTCGGCTGAATTAATAGCTGGCGATTTATTAATTTTATTGTTGATTGCCGGAATAGATAAATGAAGAAGAGATATGGATTTGCACGAAGCAAAACCGAATGAATCTGATGATACTCAGAAAAGTTCGGAAGGTGTTCAGCAAGAGACTGGATTACAAAATGATATTCAACATCTAGCTGAAGAAGAGCAGACACCTGTTTCTTCCGAAGTCGATTTACCGCCTCAAGAAGAATCGGACAAGAAAGAGCCTGACCAAGAATTAGAGGGTAAAACTAATGAGCAAGCGCAATCATCTCCTACCGAGTCAAACACTACCCACAAGGACGTAGAAAAGGCCCAACAAGAACCTGAATTACAAAGTGAGGTTCAGCACGTCGCTGAAGAAAACGTGACGACCGCAGCTTCACAGGTTGATTTACCATCTAAAGAAGTATCAGCGTCCGAACAGAAGGTCATAGATGAAGGCGAAGTAGTTCAGGAATCCCAAACCACTGTAGACGAGCCAACAGGTAAGCCTACTGATTCGAATGTAAATCATGACCATAGTGAGCATGAAGAAGATGATCATGAGCATCACGATGAGGAATTGGACTTTGAAAAACTCAGCAAAACTGAATTGGTGCATTTCATAGTCGATCTCAATAAAGAGACCAATATGCGAAGAGTTGACCGACTCCTGAAAAGGATCAGGCCCGCATTTGATCATTTTTTCGAGTCATCCAAAGCAGAGGCGCTAGAGAAATTTACTGATGAGGGCAACGATGAGGAGGACTTTGCATTTAAGGGAGATGAAGAAGATCGCAGGTTTATAGATTACTATGACCTCCTTCGTGATAAGAAACAGCAGTTCTTTCATCAACTGGAAAAACAAAAAGAAGATAGTTATAAGAAGAAACTCGACCTGTTGGATCAAATCAGGGAGCTGGTAGATGGGGAAGAATCCAATGCAAGTTTCAAGGCAGTTCGAGAACTACAGGACGAATGGAAAAAGATCGGACCTGTACTTGGACAACATAATAAGACACTTTGGGCTAACTATAATGCCCTGTTAGATCGGTTTTATGATGCCAGAAGTATTTATTTCGAGCTGAAAGAACTTGATAGGAAAAAGAATCTGGAGTCCAAACTTGAGCTTTGTGAAAAGGCCGAGTCCCTTGATGAATTAGAAAATGTGAAAGATGCGGTGATCCAACTCAATGAACTGCATGAAGAATTCAAGCATATCGGACCTGTTCCTAAAGATGATCAAGAAGCATTGTGGGTGAGATTCAAGGCTGCTTCTGATAAGATCTACATCAAACGAAAGGAGTTTGTCCAGGAACTGAAGCACGAGTTGGTAGATAACATGGAGAAGAAACTTCGACTAGGAGAGGAAGCCGAATCCTTCACCCAATTCAATAGTGATCGCATCACAGACTGGAATGCCAAAACCAAGGAGATACAGCAGCTACAAAAGAAGTGGGAGGCGATAGGGAGCTTACCTAGAGAAAAGGCCAAGGAAGTCAATAAGAAATTCTGGAATTCATTTAAGCAATTTTTTAGCAATAAAAGTGCCTTTTTCAAGCAATTCGAATCGCAAAGAGAGGATAACCTGAGGAAGAAAGAAGAACTAGTTGCTCAGGCCGAAGCAATGAAGGATAGCGAAGATTGGAATAAGGCCACAGAGTCATATAAGAACCTACAACGGCAATGGAAGGATATAGGCCCGGTGCCCGAAAAGGTTAGAAACGAAGTATACAAAAAGTTTAAAGCTGCCTGTGATCATTTCTTTGATCGCCGAAGAGCTCAAAACCAAGGGCAAGGCCAAGAGTACGAAGCCAACTATCAACAAAAGCTGGCAATTTGTGAGCAAATAGAAAAAAGGGCCGCAGAGGAGACTCTGGACCTCAATCAAATATATGACCTTGTTGATGAATACGAAGAGATTGGATTTGTTCCAAGAAATGCCATTAAAAGTATGCATACTCGTTTCGACGAAGTCATTGCAATGATCATTGATCATCAAGACCTAGCCGATGAAGATAAGAATGAGTTCAAGATCAATATCCAGGTCAATCGGATGAAGCACAGTCCTCACGGAGGTCAGCGCATACATAAAAAGGAGAATGCCATTAAGAGGCGTATTAGTAACTTGGAGCATGATATTAATACGCTTAAAACCAATATGGATTTTTTTGCATCTTCCAAAAAAGCAGATCAACTTAAAGAAGAAATGGAAGAAAAGATCCGAAAGTCTACAAAAGAATTAGAGGATTTGAAACATCAACTGAGAGTTTTGAGGCAAGCCTAAAAAAAGAGCATAAACTTTTTGGAAAAGCAAGGTGTAATACTACATTTGCAAACCATTTTGAAAGCCTCCTTAGCTCAGTTGGCCAGAGCAGCGCACTTGTAATGCGCGGGTCGTTGGTTCGAATCCGACAGGAGGCTCTTGAAAGCGAGGGAGTTACGAAAGTAGCTCCCTTTTTTTTGTATTACTGTTATAGGCATTGTTTGGTTCTTTTCTTTCTAAAAGACCTTTGTGTCATCGATGTCCTTGGCTAGTGTGTCTCGCTCTTCGATACTCCCTGTTCTCCTTTATTAACTCATCTAAATGCCATAGAGCAAGCTCCCATCTAGCTCAATTCATTTTTGTTGCGGTGGCGGTCTAACTTTTAATGCAATCTCGAGGCAATTGGTGATGCATCCGGATAGTTCAATTCCGTTAAGGAACTCTTGATCATGAGGAAATTACGAAAATGGCTCCCTTGTGAAGAGTAATGTTTCCGGAAATTCTGACCTTCGTATCGACACCTGTCATTCGTCATTCTCGTTTTTGGCTCATCAGCTTTACACCAATTTGACTTCAGTTTTTCCAATAACCTGCGGTTTATTGAATATTCAGCATCGAGAGGCTAGATATAGTGAGTTCCAAGCATTTGATAAGTTTAGTTACTGCATTTTTTTTATTTATGAGTTTCAAAAAAAACAAAAATGCATTTTTTATTATTTTAAATATAAATTTTATAGTTTTGGAAGATACCTAAGAAAATGAGTGAAGAGAATACACAACTAGATGACCTTGATTTTGCGATCTTGATTCAATTGCAAGATGATGGCCGCAAATCTTTTACCGATATAGCAGAGAATCTAAAAGTGTCCGTGGGAACAGTACGAACACGTATTGCCAAACTCATAGAAGACAAGACCTTACAAGTTGTAGGGCGGGTAGATACGCAGAAAGTAGGCTTTGAGGCATATGCCCATATTGCGGTGAGTGTTCGTCCTGTAGAGCTCTTAGACAAGGTAGCTGAGAAAATAGCTCGGTTATCCGAGGTAAGCTTTTTGGCGGAGATTACGGGTAATCATGATTTGGAGGTAAACGTAATGTGTCGAAACAATGAACACCTTGCCAAAGTCATCAACCAAATTAGAAGAGTTGAGGGTGTCTATAAGACCGAGACTAGCATGTATTTCAAAGTTGTGAAATACGCTCAACCAGACCTCAATTTAGTGAAATATAAGAGAAAAGATGATAAAGCTGGTCAGAACAGGGCCAAATGAATGGGTTAAGTTGCCTTTGGTCTCTCAATCCCGATGCTCTATGACCTTATGTTAAAATTTCAATTAGACTAGACAACAGTCGATTATAGTGAAAACCAAACCAATATCAATATGAAAATGTATCTCAAAATAGCATTGGCCTCTTGTGCCATCGTCTTCTTTAGTTGTGAAAAAAGAGGATCGGAAAACACAAATACGAAAGAGAAAAAAGACTTTAAAGGTGCTACTCTCAATATACTATGCTGGGAGGGGTATGCTGATGAGCAGTTTACTAAAAGTTTTGAGGAGGAATTTGGCGTAAAGGTGAAAGGAACATACTTCGGTTCGTCTGATGAGTTGGTATCCAAACTGCAGAGTGGCGGTGGATCCAGTTATGATATTGTTTCTCCTTCCTCTGATGTAGCTGGATATCTGGTAAAAGCCGGATTGGTTGATCCCGTAGATCCTTCTAAGATAAGTGGTTGGGATAATTTATCACCGCTGTTGAAAAACATGCAGGACGTAGTGAAAGACGGTCAAGTATACGGTATGCCGTTCACGTGGGGCCCTGACTATTTAGTATATAATGCTGATGTCATACAGGATGAGCCCACTTCTTGGGATATATTTTTCGATCCCCAGTATAGAGGCAAAGTGGCCATATGGGATGATATTTCCAACATCTATTTGATGGGGCAAGTACTTGGTATGGATAAGGAAGACCCGTCCGTACTTTATAATATGACCGAGGATCAGTTGGCATTGGCCAAGGCAAAACTGATAGACTTAAAGCCACAATTGAGGAAATATTGGGCCACTGCAGGAGAATTGGACAATTTGTTCAAAAATGGAGAAGTAGTTATGGCTGTGGGATGGCCTATCACTCCAGCAACTTTGAATCGACAAGGCATGAATATTAAATCAACCATCCCCAAAGAAGGAGCTACAGGCTGGATCGACCGGTTGATGATCGTAAAAGGTTCAGAAAATGCTGAACTCGCGCAATTATGGTTGGACTATATCTCGAAACCACAAAATATGGCAAAAGTAGCCGAGGTGACCACATATAGCATTGCCAATCCGAATGCTGCCAAACACATGTCGGAGGAGCTACAGAAACTAACCTACATCAATGACATGGACTACTATCATGAAAACTTAAACTTCTGGCAGCCTGTACCCAACCGCAAACGCTACAACGAAGTATGGAGTGAAGTTAAAAACGCAAACTAGTAGCCCTAGCAGACTTTAATATACTTCTATGAAGGAGGTATTTGTAAAATACAGGTTGGTACTGCCATTATCCCTTTGGTTGTTAATCTTCCTGGTATTGCCTTATGTTTTTATCCTAACTCAGAGTTTTCTGGCGTCAGATAACTTTGGTCAAGTTATATATGATTTCAACATAGACTCATATAGCAAGTTCTTTACAAACTCGTTGTACTACACGACTTTGTTAAGGACCCTGTTTATTGCAGTGGTAGTGGCAACCACCTGTGTTTTCCTTAGCATACCTCTTGCTTATTTTATCGCTTTTCGGGTCAAGAAATACAAGACAATACTTTATGCATTGATCGTATTACCATTTTGGATGTCATATATCGTCAGAGCCTATGCCTGGAAAATCATACTTGGACAAAATGGCATCCTCAACAGCTTTATGATGTACGTTGGGATCACTGAAGAACCGCTTGAGTTTCTGTTGTATTCCAACTTTTCGGTAGTCATTTGCCTGGTACATATTTTCACGCCATTTGTGGCCATACCTATATACACGGCTTTTGAGCAAATACCTAAAGCACTTGTAGAGGCTAGCAAAGACCTGGGAGCAGGGAGCTGGACCACTCTTTGGAAGGTTATACTGCCACTAGGGCTTCCTGGTATCATATCCGGAGGGACCTTCGCTTTGGTACTCACAATGGGGGATTTTTTGACACCGGTTCTCCTAGGCGGACCGGATACATTGTTTATTTCAAATATCGTCCAAAACTTATTCGGTACCTCTAACGACAAGCCCATGGGTTCAGCAGTCGGAATATTGATGCTCATTCTGATTCTCATCTTGCTGGAGTACTCTGGTCACATGGAGAGAAAGTACGCTTCTTTCAAAAGCAAATCATACTGATGATTACCCAATTCAAAAGCGGACTTGTGCCAGTAGCTGCCTTAGCAGTGATCACATTTTTGTATTTCCCACTTATCATCATCGTTCTTTATTCTTTCAATGCTGATTCGGTCAGTGCTTTTCCAATACAATCATATTCTTTGGGATGGTACAGCGTAATGCTACAAAATGATTCCTTGCTGGCAGCGGTCAAGAATAGTATCACTGTTGCGATCGTGGCTACGACTTTAGCATTGATCGTGGGGCTACCTGCGGCCTATGCTATGCATAAATATGATTTTCTTGGTAAAAAAACGCTGGAGCGAATAGTGTTGATGCCTATTACATTGCCAGGTATAGTTACCGGTGTGGCGATGCTCAGCTTCTTTCCCCTGGTTGGCGTGAGACTATCATTGACTGCCGTTACTATTGGGCATATCACTTTCTTAAGTGCCATCATGATAACGCAGCTTCTAGCTCGTTTCAAACAGTTGGACCCATTTCTTGAGCAAGCAGGATATGATCTGGGCGCGCGCCCTCTCAGGGTATTCTTTGTAGTGATTATTCCAAATGTGAAAACGGCTATTATCGGTGCAGTATTGCTCTGCTTGGTTCTATCCATGGATGAGATTCCAGTGACTTTCTTTCTCATCGCAAGAGAGAATACCTTGCCGATAGAGATTTATGGCATGATGAGACGTGGTATTACTCCTGAGGTAAATGCCATTTCGACGCTGGTATTTACTGTTTCGGCCATAGCCATATTGCTGTCAATACGTCTAACTGAACAGAATCAAAAAATACCAAAATAAAGTAGCGAAATACTATGGGACATATCCTCGAGCTGAAAAGTGTGGATAAATTTTACGGAACTAATCACGTTGTAAAAAACCTGAATCTTAATGTTTTTGACGGCGAGTTTTTGACCATACTTGGACCCAGTGGGTGTGGAAAAACGACCACCCTAAGGATGATAGGGGGATTTGAGATACCCAGTCATGGCAGCATTATACTCAACGACAAAGACATTACCAAGCTTCCTCCCTATAAAAGGGAAGTAAACACGGTATTTCAAAACTATGCTTTGTTTCCCAATATGACAGTAGCGCAAAATATCGCTTTTGGGCTCAAGCAAAAAAAATGGGACAAGAGTCGTATCGCCAAAAAAGTGGATGAGGTATTGGAGATGGTACGCATGGAGATTTTCAAACAACGAAAACCCATGGAGCTATCAGGTGGCCAGCAGCAGCGAGTAGCTATTGCCAGAGCCGTAGCTAACGACCCAAAAATACTGCTGCTAGACGAACCGTTGGGAGCTTTGGATCTCAAGCTTAGGAAAGAAATGCAAAGCGAGCTAAAAACGCTCCACAATGATTTAAAGAAAACTTTTGTATACGTGACACATGATCAGGAAGAGGCGCTCACGATGTCAGATAGAATCGCGGTGATGAATGCGGGTGTCGTAGAGCAAATTTCCTCAAGTGAGGAATTGTATTATCAGCCAAAGACGAAGTTCATAGCTGATTTTATTGGAGAAGCCAATGTTATTAAGGCGAAGGTAACGACTAAAGACAAAGTATCGATAGGAGGACAAAGTCTGGAACTAAAAATGGATAACGTGATTTCGGGGAATGAGGTGGATCTTTTCATACGCCCAGAGCATATAATACTCAACACAAGCAGCGGAAAAATTCAAGGAAAAGTGCAAGAGATCATTTTTGTAGGCACCGTCAGAAAATACAAAATAGGTATTGATGGAGGTATTACGATAGTTGCTACCGAAACGACCCTCAAGCCTTCTTTATATACTCCGGATCAGTTGGTATATATGGACTGGGATAGTGATAAGGTTTCCGTTTTCTGAAAAAAGAAATAAAAAAAATGATATTATCATGAAGACATACTTGCAATTTATAAATGGAGAATTTGTACCATCGTTGTCAGCGAAGACACGCGATGTCATAAATCCCGCAACCAGCGAAATCCTGGGGCAGGTGCCCGAGTCCCAACCTGAAGATGTGGACGCAGCCGTAAAAGCTGCGAGGGTGGCCTTTGATACCGGCCCTTGGAGTACCTCTACTGCAGTGGACCGTCAAAATCTCCTTTTAAAACTGGCTCAGGCAATGCGGGACAATTTTGAAAAACTGGTAGTCCTCGAAGTGCAAGATTGCGGTAAACCAAGAAGGGAAGCAGAATTTGACGTCGATGATGCTGCCAGCTGTTTTGAATTTTATGCAGGTCTGGCCACAAAGATTCATGGTGAGACAATGAATGTCCCCGCCAACTCCTTTAGCTATGTAGTCAGAGAGCCTATCGGAGTTTGTGCTCAGATTGTTCCGTGGAATTATCCGCTATTGATGTCTGTATGGAAACTAGCACCCGCTCTGGCGGCCGGGAATACCGTGGTTCTTAAACCCTCAGAGGTGACTCCCTTGACCGCCTTGGAGCTGGCAAAACTGGCGGCCGAGGTTGGTTTTCCAAAAGGAGTTATCAATATTGTCACAGGAGATGGCCCTGTGGCTGGAAATGCTTTGGTCAACCATCCTGATATTGATAAAATCGCTTTTACGGGAGGTACAGAAACTGGAAAAAGAATCGGAGCTACTGCGGCCACCAACCTCAAGAAGTGTTCGCTTGAGTTAGGAGGAAAAAATCCTGTCATTGTTTTTGAGGATGCTCCAATGGACTTGGCTTTAGATTGGGGTCTTTTTGCCGCTTTTGCGAATTCTGGCCAGGTATGCACCGCAGGTTCAAGGTTCCTCATACAAGAATCCATTTATGATCAATTCGTAGAGCAGTTTGTGGCTGGAGCACAAAATATACGGGTAGGCGATGGGCTAAAGGATGACACTACTATGGGCCCACTGGTATCGAAAAATCATCTGAATAAGGTAGAAGAATATGTCAAGATCGGCAAATCCACTGCCAAGCTTGCCCTTGGTGGAGACCGACCTAAGGGAATGGATCAAGGATTTTTTTTGAACCCTACGATTTTTATCGATGTTGATCCAAAATCGCGTATCGCCGCTGAGGAGATTTTTGGTCCAGTAGTCGTATTGATCAAATTCAAGGATGAGGAAGAGGCCATCAAACTTGCCAATGATACTTCTTATGGCCTTGGTTATGGAATTTTCAGCAATGATGTGACTCGTACGCACAGAGTCATGTCCAAGATCAAAGCCGGCATTGGCTGGGTTAACTTCTATCACCCGACCTTTAACGAGATGCCTTGGGGCGGATACAAACAGAGTGGAACGGGAAGAGAATTGGGACTATACGGAATCGAAAGCTATCTGGAGGTCAAACAGATCAACATCAATCTCGATCAGCAACCGGAAGGTTGGTATCCCAAGTAGAAATTAACCTACATACAACGTAAGAGAAGTAAATCGTGATATTTCAAAGTATCAACCCAAATGACCTGTCAATAGTGGCAGAGTACCCTGCTATGAGTGAAAAAAAGGTGCTTGAGGTAATTGAAAAATCCCAAAAGGCCTATAAAACCTGGAGAACTACAAGCTTCAACTACAGAGCAGACTTATTGCGAAATGTATCTCAGGTACTACGAGACAATAAGGAAAACTTTGCGCAGCTCATAACCGCGGAAATGGGGAAAATTCTTCAGGAATCTTTGGGCGAGGTAGAAAAATCGGCTTCTAACTGTGATTACTATGCTTTAAATGCCGAGGAATTCCTACAGACGGAGTCTATAAAGGCGGACGATTTGGCAAGTGCTTCCATAGTATTTGATCCGTTAGGATGCGTATTTGCCATCATGCCCTGGAATTTCCCTTTTTGGCAGGTTTTTAGATATGCTGCCAAAGTTCTTATGGCAGGAAACGTTACCATCCTGAAACATTCTCCCAATGTTTGCGGGTGTGCTCTGACCATAGAAAGTATCTTCAGAGAAGCCGGAGTTCCCGATGGAGTATTTCAAACAGTGATCATCGACATCCCTCAAGTAGAAAAAATAATTGCGGCTGATATCGTCCAGGGTGTCAGCTTTACTGGAAGCGAAAAAGCCGGAGCTCAAGTAGCTGCACTCGCCGGTAAACACATCAAAAAATCAGTAATGGAGCTTGGTGGATCGGATGCTTTTTTAGTCTTAGAAGATGCCGATAGCGAACGAGCAGCACAGGTAGCTACGCAATCACGGATGCTAAATGCCGGACAAGCCTGTAACGTAGCCAAACGATTTATTGTGGTCAAGTCCGTCGCAGATGATTTTATTGATGCATTTGCAAGAAGAATAGAAAACCTAAAGCAAGGAGATCCACGACAAGCAGCAACCGATATAGGACCGATGGCAGGTTTGCGCTTTGCAAACGAATTGATACAACAGCGGGATGAATCATTAGCTCAAGGAGCTCGGGATATTCTATTAGGATCTCGTGAGGACTGTCATGTTTCCCCATCGCTATTGGTAAATGTAAATCCCGGGATGCCTGTTTTTGACGAGGAGGTTTTCGGGCCCGTAGCTTCAGTGGTACAGGTAAGTGACGAAAAAGAAGCTATTCGCATGTCCAATGAGCATCGCTACGGATTGGATGCATCCATTTGGACAAAAGACTTGGATCGAGCCGCGCATATTGCAAGACAACTTGACGTAGGTGGGGTATTCGTAAATACCATGGTTCGTTCCGATTCAAGGTTTCCATTTGGGGGAGTTAAAAAATCAGGTTATGGGAGAGAACTTTCTACTTATGGATTGAAGGAATTTATGAATGTAAAAGCGTTGATAATGGACGCCTAAGGACAACAGATACTGATTATGAACAATACAAAAACTCTTTTTGAAAAAAGAAAACGGCTAGTCCCGAATGGTCTTGGCGTCTTTAGTCCCGCTAGCGCAGTTACTGCTAAGGGAGCTATCGTCACGGATGCCGATGGTCGTCAAATGATAGATTTTGCAGGAGGTATAGGCGTTGTCAATGCTGGCCATTGCCCCGATCCTGTGGTGACAGCCATACAAGAACAAGCCAGTAAATTGATTCATACCTGCTTCAATGTGGCCATTTATGATGCCTATCTGGATTTGGCAGAAAAACTAGTCGACCTATTTCCACACGGAAAATCAGGGACAAAAGTGATGCTCAACAACTCGGGGGCTGAGTCTGTGGAGAATGCCATTAAAATTGCTCGTCAAGCTACTGGCAGGCCAGCAGTGTTGTGCTACAGCGGTGGTTTTCACGGCCGTACCATGATGGCGATGACACTGACCTCCAAGGTGGGTTACAAGTCCGGATGTGGACCATACGTTCCTGAAGTATACCGATTGCCTTATCCCTATTACGGTCCGGAACTCGCACAGCTATTTGATGAAGATACTTTTGTCAAACAGCAGATAAAAGAACTGGAGCATTTCTTTTCTGCTTACGTACCTGCAGACCAGATAGCATGTGTTATAGTAGAAGTAGTTCAGGGTGAAGGAGGTTTTAATGTATTGTCCAAATCATACCTACAGGAATTGCGAGAGATATGTACCAGGCACGGTATTTTACTTGTTTTAGACGAAGTACAGACTGGTTTTGGGCGTACAGGCGAATGGGCAGGCTACCAGCACTATGACGTAATACCGGACTTATCCACATGGGCAAAGTCTATGGGCTCAGGCATGCCAATAGGTTGTGTTATCGGAAAGGCAGCCATCATGGATGCCGCAGCGCCCGGTACCATTGGTGGCACCTATCCTGGCAATCCGATATGTGCAGCGGCCTCATTGGCCACCATCAATTATATGGAATCCATTGATATCAACTCCCTAGGCCGAAAAGTTGGGGACATCATCAAAAAGCGTTTTCTTCACCTGCAACAACTGTTTCCGGATATCATCAGTGATGTAAGGGGACTGGGAGCGATGATGGCTATAGAAATGAAACGAGAAGGAAATTCTTTGCATACACTGGTAAAGGAGGTCATTCAACGTTGCAATCAGAAAGGATTGATCCTGATCAGTGCGGGTTTACATGGTAATGTCATTCGAGTATTGTGTCCATTAGTCATTTCCGAGCACGAGCTCGTCTCGGGTTTGGATATCTTGGAGGAGGCATTGAAAGAGAGTTTTACACACATGACATCCTTAGAAGCTGTGTGAGACGGATGTAATTTATCTTCTCGAAAATTTAAGGTGGAAAGCCCTTGCAAATAATAGATTTGAGGGGAGCCAATAATCCAGAATCTGGTAACATGAGTCTGTTTAGGGTAATAGGACTTTGAAAACTGCCTGTCATTCACCAGGGATAGATAAAATTATTATCGATTTCTCTCTAATTTGATTACAATAAACGTTATATTTACGTTTATTATGAAGTCAAGAACGGTGACTATAAAGGATATAGCCAAGGAGCTGGGAGTTTCTCCCTCGACTGTTTCTCGCGCGCTCAATGAGTAAGATTGTCGGACAGACTGACAATACACGTATGGTCAAAGAGGCTGCTGAGCGTATGGGCTATATCCCCAATTCAAACGCTATTGGTCTACGAACCAAGCAGTCTTCTTTAGTAGGAGTGATCGTCCCTGATATTGGTGATGACTTTTTTGCATTGATGCTCAGTGGTATCGAAAAAGCGCTAGAAGAGCATGGCTACTCTACCTTAATCGTACAAACTAATGAGAATAGCGATAAGGAGAAAAAGGCGATTTTATCTCTGTATTCTCATAAAGTTGATGGCTTACTCATCTCCTACGCCAAGGACACTAATACAGAAACCTTTCTAAAGGAGTTTTACGAAGATGGTCTACCAACTGTAGTGTTCGACAGAGTGCCAAAAAATTCGGAGTTGCCAGTAGAACCTTCACCAAATTTTGCGGGTGGAAAAATGATTGGTAAGCACTTTGCCGATAGGGGCTACAAGTCCATGTTGTACTATGGCGTATCACCGGTTATACCCAATGATGCTTTGCGTACCGTAGGGTTCATCAATGGGTTGGTTGAAGCTGGACTTGATGACTATGACTGTCTCTACTGTCAGTCGATGGACTATGCACAACAGGTATTAAGTGATTATCTCAAGAATAATGAGAGGCCAAGAGCCATCTTTTGCTACAATGACCATATTGCTGCTGAGGTATTACGGTACCTCAAGTCTGAGCAGATAAAAGTGCCGGAAGAGGTAGCCATTGCGGGATTTGACAATAGATATCTAGGAGATGTCACAGATCCTCAACTTACTACCATTGATCATTTCCCTAGAGAACAGGGAAGAAGGGCTGCAGAGTTGTTGATCGCTCAAATGAAAGATACTCCTCGAGCTATTGAGGAACCAATAGAACCCATCTTAATTGTAAGAGAATCAAGCTAATGAGCAATTTACCACAGCAAATGTTGGAGCTGTTTCAGAGTCGATTCGGGAAACATTCGGATTTACTGGTGAGATCGCCCGGACGAATCAATATACTCGGTGAACATACGGATTATAATAATGGTTTTGTCCTCCCGGCGGCGATAGATAAGGCCATTTTCATTGCTATAAGTAAAAATGACCTTGACGTATCTCGGGTCTATTCACAAGACTTCAACGAAGAGGTGGCGTTCTCCATGGAGAATATAAAACCTGGTGAAAAACCTTGGCTCAATTATATACTTGGTGTAGTAAGCGAACTTCAAAACCGAGGTCATATTTTGAGCTCTTTCGACGCTGTATTTGCTGGAGATATCCCTTTAGGTGCGGGACTTTCCTCATCAGCTGCACTGGAATGTGGTTTTGCGTTTGCGTTAAATGAGCTATTCGATTGTGGACTTAGTAGATATGATATTGCCAAAACTAGCCAACTCGCAGAACACCATTTTGCTGGGGTCATGTGTGGAATTATGGATCAATTTGCCTCAGTCTTTGGTCAAGACCAGCAACTGATCAAATTAGACTGCCAAACTTTGGAACACACTTATCATCCCTTTAGCACCGGAGATTACAAATTCATGTTGTTCAATTCCAAAGTATCCCATGAATTGACTTCATCAGAATACAATATTCGTCGTCAGGAATGCGAAAAAGGAGTGGAAATCCTTCAGCAGGGAAACCCGGACATAAGATCATTGCGTGATGTGAATATGTTCCTTTTGATGAAAGTCATGGAAGAGTTGCCCGGAAAAGTTTTTGATCGGTGCAAGTACGTTATCGAAGAAAACAAAAGAGTCAATCAGCTCACCACTGCTCTGGGGCAACACGACTTTAATAGAGTGGGGCAGCTAATGTATGAAACTCATGAAGGCTTGAGTAGGGAATATGAGGTGAGCTGTGAGGAATTGGATATTTTGGTAGACTTGGTTAAGAAGGAAAAAGCTGTAATTGGAGCTAGAATGATGGGAGGAGGCTTTGGTGGGGTGCACGATAAATCTAGTCAGAAAAGATGCTGCTAAACAGGTGGCTTCCAGGGTATCTCAGCAATATCTTCAAGAAACAGGCATTGAAATGGAGACCTACGAGGTAGCTGTCTGCAATGGTACGGAAACGCTAAAACGCAAGAAGGGTACGAATGTTTGATTATCGAGAGCACTCGCATCGTCGATTCAATTTATTGACGGGTGAGTGGGTTCAGGTCTCACCACATCGATCAAAGCGGCCTTGGCAGGGGCAAGAAGAGAATGCTAACGAGGAACGGAGACCTTCTTATGATGAAAAGTGTTATTTGTGTCCAGGAAATAAAAGGGCAAATGGCGAGTTAAATCCGGATTACGGATCTACATATTCCTTTGTAAATGACTTTGGAGCGCTGCAATCGGATGTTCCTGATGGTGATTTTGAGCAGGGTTTTTTTCGGGCAAAAAGAGAACGCGGCATTTGCAAAGTCGTATGCTTTTCGCCAAGACATGATCTCACTATCCCAGAATTGTCTAATGATGAAATCAAGGGAGTCATTGACTTATGGGTGAGAGAGTGTCAACAGTTAGCTTTGATCCCGTATGTAAATCATATTCAGATCTTTGAGAATAAAGGTAGTGTCATGGGGTGTTCTAACCCTCACCCTCATGGGCAGATATGGGCTCAGGAAACTGTCCCAGTGGAGCCGGATAAGAAACAAACTCGCCAGAGCCTTTATTATTTGAAAAACAAACGTTCACTTATAGCAGATTATTTGGAAAAGGAACTGGAATCGGGTGAGAGGATTGTTTTTGAAAATGAGCATTTTGTGACATTAGTGCCTTTTTGGGCTATATGGCCATATGAGACGATGATAGTCCCAAAAAGGTGGATGCGAAGGATTACCGAACTAACCGAGGAAGAACGTTTTGCTTTTGCGGATGCCTACCGTAGAATCACAATTAGGTATGATAACCTGTTCAAGACTTCTTTTCCATATTCCGCAGGGATTCATCAGGCGCCATTTGATGAAAATAAATACCCTGAATGGCATTGGCATATGGTTTTTTATCCACCTTTGCTGCGATCGGCAACGATCAAGAAATTTATGGTAGGATACGAAATGCTGGCAAATCCTCAACGAGATATATCAGCGGAATACAGTGCGGAACGATTGAGAAACTTGCCAGATAAGCATTATAAAAACTGATGAGTAAAGTTTTAGTAACCGGTGGCACCGGGTATATCGGATCTCACACTGTTGTAGAGTTACAGGCTTCAGGCTACGAAGTTATTATCGCCGATGATCTGTCCAACAGTAAGAAGGAAGTACTGCAAGGCATCGAGAAGATATCAGGTATCCTTCCAACTTTCTACGAAATAGATATATGTAATAAACCAGCTGTTGAGGCATTATTTGACCAACATCAGATTGATGCTATTGTTCATTTTGCCGCGTCGAAAGCTGTAGGGGAATCAGTAGAAAAGCCACTGCTTTACTACAAAAACAACTTAATATCTTTAGTGAACTTGCTTGAGATTGCTCACGGTCGAAATGCTTCATTGGTTTTTTCGAGTTCTTGCACCGTATATGGTGAGCCTGATAAGCTACCCGTTACCGAGCGGTCTCCCATTAAACCGGCCATTTCACCCTATGGTAATACCAAACAGATCGGAGAGGAGATCATAAGAGACGTGGTAGAAGCCACGCAAATCCAAGCTATCTCCTTACGATATTTTAACCCAATAGGGGCGCATGATTCTGTAGCAATTGGTGAATATCCACAAGGTGTGCCCAATAATCTGGTGCCATACCTCATGCAAGTAGCAGCTGGCGAAAGAGAACAGTTATCAGTTTTTGGAGACGACTATAGTACTCCTGATGGGACTTGCATCCGGGATTATATTCACGTGGTAGATCTGGCAAAGGCTCACGTTATTGCGGTGGATAGACTTTTACAAAGTAAAAATGATAAACCCTACGAAGTTTTTAATTTAGGAACTGGCAAAGGTTATTCGGTACTGGAACTCATCAAAACTTTTGAGCAAGTAACCGGTGTGAAATTAAACTATGCCATCGTCGATCGACGAGCCGGGGATATTGAAAAAGTTTATGCCGACACTACTTTTGCTAATGACGTACTTGGGTGGAAAGCGGGGAAAGAACTTGATGAAATGCTGCTATCTTCATGGAAGTGGCAGCAATCTTTGGGATAGGACGCCGCTAAAACAAGTCGAAGTAATATCCTCGTTTTACTAATTCATGGTACTCTTCTTTATCAAATTGATAGTAAAAAGCGCCTTTCTTGGAAGCAGTTTTGTCCTTTTTATCCAGTTTGATCAGAAGGCCTGTCGCTAGCATTTTTTTTCGGAAATTTCTGTCATCAATATCTTTCTGATAAATTGACTGATAAAGCTTGAGCAGTTGTGGTAATGTGAACTCTTCAGGTAGCAGCTCGAAGCTAAGTGGGGCTGTCCGAGCGTTGGCTTTAAGTCGGTTTAGTCCTTGAGCAATCATATCACCATGATCCAGAATTGGGTCAGGCATTTCTGTTATATCCAACCACTTTGCACCATGTTCTCTTACCTTGTCAAAATGTATATCATCAAGTTTGATGAGACTATAATATGAGATGGAGATTACCCGTCCGCCTGGATCCCGATTGGCTTTGCCATAACTGGTCAACTGCTCCAGAAAGACATTGTCCAGTCCGGTAAAGTCGCGTAATACCCTTCGCGCGGCATCTAGAATGTCTTCTTCTTCTTTAACAAATCCTCCAATAAGAGACCAGCTACCGGCAAAAGGATTTATCCTTCTTTTGAAGAGTAATAACTTCAACTTTTCCTCATGTACATCATAACCAAAAACCAGGCAGTCAATGGCGACAAGCATTTTGTCACCTTCATAAATCGTTGTCATATTTGATCAGTAGTATCGATTTCCGTAATTAAAGTGGTCTTACGGTTATAAACAAATTTCACCTACTCAGGCAGTGAATTTTTGCCATGGATTAGCTTCTTTTGGATGGATTATTTAGTAAAACACAAAAAAAACGGCATGAACGAGCCGCTTTTAAATAGATTTGAAGAAGATGATTGCCTACCGCCTAAAATTGGCAACCATCAGCTAGGTATCTAGATAGACTGATGGCAGGCTTAAGGTTCCCGAATTGAGGAGTAATTTTTTTCGCAATGAGCAAAACCATAGATTTACTTTGGAAGCGACTTGTAGATAAAGATAAGAATGCCATAGAGGCTATCTATAAGGCATATCATGCCCCCCTATTTGCGTACTGTTTGGGAAAACTGAAACAAGTTGACCTAGCTGAGAATGCTGTAGCTGATATCTTTATTAAGATAATAGAATTCCCTGATCATAGCACTATTCAGGTGCCTGAAAACTGGATATACACACTTGCACGCAATGTATGTAACACTCACTGGAACAAACAGAATAGGAGAGCTAGAATTTTAGATGAGATCAAGTCTATGTTTTCCGTGACTGACAAGAATTTTGCTGAAGATAGGATTGACCTGTCTATCATAGATAGGATCATCAAAAAATCGCTAAAGGAGCGAGATTATCAAATATGGAGATTATATGGAGAAGGGTATGACAATCGTGAAATAGGAAAGAGGCTGAGCATGAATGAGAAGACTGTTGCCAATCGCAAGGCAAATTTGAAGTTGCAACTAAAGAGAGTATTGGAGGAATATGATTTGGGTTTTGGGAATTAGTCTTGGCTAATGAGTCTATTAAGGAGTAGGAAAACAAAATGATGCACCCCAGTTTCGATGTGTTGAAGGCGCATGCCCAGGGATCAATTGATCCTGAGGTACAGTTACATATAAATGACTGTGAAATCTGCCAGACTGTGGTGGATGGACTCAAACTAGCTATTTCTGAGAAGCGATCCGATCAAACGCTTGACGATTTTTTGAAAGAAAGCCGAGATAGAACGCAAAAAAAAGTCGAGAAAAGTATTGCACCTAGACAAAAAAGTGGGTGGCTGGTATCAGCTGCAGCGTCTGTGTCAATCTTTATAGCATCTTGGGTATTGTTCTTCGGGAAGGAAGATTCCGTCTATGTCGTCGATCAAGAAAATCCCTATCCGTCTCCTCCTGTTGTTAGATCAGCTGAGCGCTTATCAGCCTGGGGAAAGTTTGTAGCCTTGTACGAGGATGGGAAATATGATGAGGGCATGAAACTGTTGGAACAAGTTCCGGCAATGCATCGATCCAGCGAAATGACTTTTTACTTAGGTTTGAGTGCTTGGTATCAGACTCCGCCAAAACTGACGGAGTCAACCCAATATTTTCTTGATGTTTTAAACTCTGAAAGCAGGTATAAGGATCGAGCTAGATGGTACCTTGCTAAATGCTATATAGAACTTGGAGAGGTTGAGAAAGCTGAGATACTCTTGAAAGTTTCGGCAACAGACCCGGGTGCCTTTAAATCCTCAGAGGCGGCTTTACTACTTCATTCGCTTTCTGAAAAGCAAGACAATAAGAAATAGAAACAGTGTGATAACGCTCACAGTTACCGTCATCACTGTTGGTGACCAGGAGGAGTAACTTAGAGGCTGGATGTTACCCATGATGACTGGCGACGACCAGAAGTATGGATGAGCGTAGAAGTCGTCGGTCTGTCGATCCAGATAATCCAGTTGCGCAGCTCTCAGTGCTTGGTCTTTGCGCACTCCGGATCCTAAGTGCCGATAGAAGCTTTCCATTAACTCATAAGTAGATTTATCAGACACCTCCCATTGTGTCATCACCATGGCGTTGCTACCTGCAAAATGAAATGCTCGAGCTAGACTGATCAAACCTTCACCTCTTTGTATCTTCCCTGATCCACTATTGCATGCGCTAAGAACGGCCATTTCAGCATCTAGCTGCAAACCATATATCTCCGGTAGCCTCAGCCAGTTATCTACACCCTTCGATGTAGCGAAGATCAACCCTGAGTTACCTGGTCTTTCGTTGTCGACCCACCCGTGCATAGCCAGATGGAGGATGTTGTATGATGTAGCGTATGCTTCAAAATTAGATTTGGTCGCTTCCTTTCGTAACCAGGTGTCACCATCAAAAACTGAGGTTACTGCTTCTAGCTCATCTTCACTGTACTTCAGGTCGCTTAAAGATATGTCTGAAGCAA
>JAHCMJ010000291.1 GCA_019192485.1 Cyclobacteriaceae bacterium HetDA_MAG_MS6
CTCCTGTCTCTTATATGTTCACTGGTGAGTCTAGTATCTATAGACTGTTGGAAAAGCGCCACACGTGTCTCGCTCCAGAGACGTTTTCCAAACAGTAAGGGCGAATTGCACGCAATAGCCAATACTGGAGCGGCCAATACTTGAGAGACATTGTACTTTCTAACGAAATCGTCAGGCCTAACCTGCATATGAACTTGAAAAGAAGTATTGCATGACTCCAACATAGCAGAGTCATGTTTGATATTGAGCTCGTCCAAACCCGAAATCCGAAGCTCGTGTGCTTTACCACGCATTTTATCGATCGCTTTGATTAGCGACTGGTATCGCTCCAGTGGAGTGAGATTATTCATCTCCAAGTCAAACTTTCTGATTGTCGGCAGTATCCCTGTTAAGACGAAGTCCAACTTCTCTCTGTCTCCCACCTCACGCAAATTATCTACCAATGTATTCAAGTCGCTCTCCATCGTCGAGAGACAACTTTTCTCAAAAACCAATGGATTGAGATTAGCTTCAATATTGAATAAAGCCAACTCAGTGGTGTAATCATCTTGCTGGAGCGTTTCCAGTAAGGACATTGCTTTTGGTGCGGGCTTGTAGTGATTGTCAACGATGCATATCTCTTGCTCGGCGCCAATATGTAACGGATCTTCATTAAACCAGCCCTCCTCCAGCATCCGTTCCAATGCATGAATATCCTTTAATAGGGAATGAGTGAAGGTATTAAGTTGTTTCTGATTAGAAACGAGCTTTACATTTAAATCTCCCATTGAGTTTAAATGTAAAGAATTGTAGTGAGAATTGTTGTCGAAAGAAAATCCTAAAAATGGACTTAAAGCTTAAGACTGGAAGGATTCTGTCTATTGTCCTGCAAAGTGATAATTTCAATTCGCCTGGAGCCTACTACTCGAAAATAAAGTGATGTACGTTTGGTTATAACACATCTATGAACCTCCTGGCCTTCGATAGACAAAGGATACATGAATGGATTAGATTCAATAAGCTCTATTTTGTTCCAAAATCTTTAAGAACTTATTCTTCACTCCTTTGGACCAGTTCTTCTCTAGATAACTCAAAATGTTAGTAAGATTAGTTTCTGCTCTTTCAGAGATAAATACTTCATACGCCATCTAGCCAAAATTCTTCATAACCTCCTTAAAAGGTTTTTGACGACCTTCTTCCAAATCTTTAAGTCCGGTTCGAATATCCTCTTTTTGTTCTTCGGTTAGTTGTGTCCGCCAATCAGTTTCATTTTGGGTCTTAAGATCCTTTATTTTGGAAATAATTTGCATATCCTCAAGGGAGGCGAGCCATTGGATTAAGCGAAGTTTATCTTGGTAAACATCCATACTTTACTGCATTTGATGTTAAAATTAGTCATTACCAGGGCTAATTTCCATCAAATACCCTGGTTCTCAAGAGGTATTTCACAACAATACCGGAAAGGTTTTGTAAAAGCCTGATATCTTCACTTCTTTGCGCCTTCGAAAAATGGTAAGATAAATGAGCAAGATTTGGTATTCATGCAAAGTAAAATATGGTAAGGAAAATGAAGAAGGTATTCTTCGACAGGTCACCGAGGCCTACTTGGTAGATGCCATGTCATATACCGAAGCTGAATCAAGAATCTACGAGGAGATGGAAAAGGAGGTCAATGGCGAATTTCAAGTCACTACAATCACCAAAACAAATATCAGTGAGATCATCGGAGAACAGGACGAAGAGCACTGGTACAAAAGCAAGGTCACCTACTCTACCGTAGATGGGGACTCGGAGAAAGAGGTCAACATCAACACTTATTACCTGGTGAATGCCGCTAACCTAAAAAATGCCTACGAGCAGATTGATGCTAATCTCCATTCTATGCTCGTGCCTTATGAGATCCCCTCCATCGCCAAAACTAGTTTTTTGGCTGTGTATGCTTATCAAGGCGAGGATCGTGAGTCCGCAAATTTAGAAGGACGTAACCTTACACCGATAGCGGACCTGGCAGAGGATTAGGATCTATCTCTATACCCCTCACAAGGTTCACATTAAACACCAGCATGATTTTGGCTTTGTCTTCAAGTATCGTTTTTATGTTGTTTCCTGATTTGAATGTGATTTTGAGATAGACTGGAGACGAAGCCTATATATCTTGAAATTCTTCGAGAAGCTTGCCAGTTCATTAAAACCGTATTCAAAAAGGCCAATGGTTTGTTTAAATAGCTCAAACCCTAGTTTTTAAGATCCCGAGAAAGAAGTCAACTTCTCACATGCCAAAAATCATATTTTCCTCTTTTACGAAGCAATAGCTTTGGTCTTGAGCAAATGTGCACTTCCTTTTTGGGGAGTACTGTTTTCAAATAAACTATCAAAAGCCCTACTGCCATGAAAAGAATACTCGTACCCTCAGATTTTTCAGTGCAGGCGGATCATGCGCTGAATTTCGCGGAGCAGCTGGTCGACGAAGATGATGGCCATATTATGCTCCTGCACTGCATTAGCCCTGCGTATCCTATGGATACCCCATATCTTGACCCCGTAACCGCAGCTTCTTATGCCAAAAACTTAAAAAAAGAGGCTTTGAAGAAGCTGAATGGCATTGGAGAAAAATATCGAAACACCAATGTCCAACTGGATATCATGGCTGAAAGCACTCCTCTCATCGATACCGTCAATGAATTGGCGATAGATAGTGATGCCATTGTGATGGGCACCAAAGGTGCATCCGGATTAAAAGAATTACTTGTTGGGTCAAACACCGAAAAGGTCATTCGAAACGCCCCATGCCCAGTATTTACCCTGCACAGCCGATGCAATCTTTCGAAGATTAATCGTGTGCTTGTACCCATTACTGCTAGTGAAATCAGCTATGACTTTGTACTAGCGTTAAAAAAACTACAACGAAAACTAGATGCCGTACTATATTTCGTATGGATACACACGCCTCACGTCATTGAAAACGAAGAAGTAGTTAATTATGAATTAGATACTTTTTTGTCACATCATTTCGAAAGTGATTTTCATTTTTCGGTGTGCCATGACATTCTACCCGAAACAGGTATTCTTCGTTTCGCAAGCGAAATAGATGCAGACCTCATTGCAATCCCCACTCACCAGCGACGTGGAATTGCCCATCTGTTTTACGGTAGCGTTGCTGAAGAAGTAGCAAATCATGCGGAAATACCAGTTTGGGGATTTCCCATACGGAAAGAACACCAGTATGTAGATTTATCTGAATATCAATGGACCAATAAACAAGCCGAATACGGAGATTTCCTATTGTGAATATAGAGACCAATACCCATACAAGCCAAGATCAGTGTGAGCTCTGCGGCAAGCCATGTGCTGACGAGATTATAGCCTTTGATGATCATGCCTTTTGTTGTGCCGGATGCAAAAGTGTGTATCAACTACTATCCTATGAAGGTAATGAGCTGCTTATGCCAGACTCCACGGCTAAATCAAGACGTTTCGACTATCTTGATCTTGCGGAGGTTCGCTCCAAGCTTCTTATATTCGAATCAGACACTTTTGCCCGGACAAGTTTTAATGTCCCCGCTATTCATTGCAGTTCTTGTGTCTATCTGATCGAGCAATTGCCGCAGTTCTACTCGGATGTATTGCAGTGCAAAGTCAACTTTTCGAAAAAAGAGGTAGAGATACTCTTTCAGAAAAAACTACCACTAAGTCAGCTAGTCCAATTACTGGCAGCCATCGGTTACGAGCCGGCAATCAATCTCGGCACCACAGAATCGTACCAATCCAAACGTAAATCTGCGATTGGTATTAAGATTGCCGTAGCTGGGTTTTGCTTTGGAAATATCATGTTGCTCAGCCTCCCTGAGTATCTAGACCACAATTTCCTCTTGGAGTCGAAATTCAAAGAGACCTTTAGCTATATCAACTTGCTTCTCAGCCTTCCGGTGATCTTCTATTCGGCTACAGACTATTTTAGAGCTGCCATTGGCGGACTTGGTAAAAAGGTATTTACCATTGATGTCCCCATTGTACTTGGCATTCTAACACTCTTTGGTCGGAGTTTATTTGAGGTTTCGACACTTACTGGCTCAGGTTATTTTGACTCTCTGGCGGGTTTGGTCTTCTTTCTGCTCATCGGCAAATGGTACCAGCAAAAGACCTATAACGCTTTATCATTTGAAAGAGATTACAAGTCATACTTTCCCATGGCTTGCACACGAGTTAAGGATGGTAGCTCCGAGCAAATCCATATTAAGGACCTTCATCCGGGAGATCTCATTCAGATCCATAGTCAGGAATTAATACCTGTAGACGGAATACTTGAGAGTAAGGATGCACTATTGGATTATAGTTTTGTTACTGGTGAGTCTGAGGCCATTAACAAATCAGCACAAGAACAGGTCTTCGCAGGAGGACGAAATATAGGTCAGCAGGTCATGATACGGGTGGCAAAAACCGTAGATATGAGCTATCTGACAGGCCTTTGGAACAATGAGGCTTTTAGGAAAGGAAGTTCTGATTTTCAAAACCTTACAGATAAAATTTCGCGGCACTTCACACTGATTATTCTAACTATTGCAGTTGCTGCAGGTTCTTACTGGTGGCTTGTCTCACCGGAAAAGGTATGGGGCGTCGTCACAGCGGTAATGATTGTGGCTTGTCCATGTGCACTAGCATTGGCATTACCTTTTACCTACGGGCATGCACTGCGTATTTTTGGTAGGCATGGCTTGTACCTGAAAAATGCTGAAGTTGTAGAACTCCTGGCCAAAGTGAGCACATTTGTCTTTGACAAAACTGGTACGCTGACTTACCAAAAGGCTCAAAAGGTAGTCTTCAAGGGAAAGTTAAATAGTCTCGAAGAAGAAATAATCGCCTCAGTAACTGCCCAGTCCTCTCATCCGCTAAGTCGCATGATCTGTGAGTCACTTGACGTGGACTCTATGCATCATGTCAGCAATTACAAGGAATTGACGAGCAAAGGGGTTGAAGCCAAAGTGTTGAAACAGCATGTAAAAATCGGCTCCGCGCAATGGCTAAACCTGACAGAGGATGGTTCAGAATCTACAAGAGTATTTGTCCAGTTTTCAGGCAAACTTCTTGGTTATTTCGAAATACAACAAAGCTACCGAGAAGGGCTCAACAAACTGCTGATATCATTAAAAGACAAGTTCCATTTGATGCTACTCTCTGGCGATCAGGCTAAAGAGGAAAAACGGTTAGCTCCATATTTCAAACACCTTCATTTCAACCTAAAACCTATTGACAAACTTCATCATATCAAGCGGTGTCAAAGTGATGGTGAAACTGTCGCAATGATCGGAGACGGGCTCAACGACGCTGGTGCATTGAAGACCAGCGACATTGGCATAGCGCTATCTGATGATGTCCACCAGTTTTCACCAGCTTGCGACGCTATTTTAGCCTCAGACTCTTTTACCAAGCTTAAGTCTTTCGCGAGATTTGCCAAAGGAAGCACAACTATCGTGATCCTGGCTTTTATCTTTTCATTCCTATACAATATAGTAGGACTTTCATTTGCAGTCACAGGACACCTATCTCCTTTGGTAAGCGCTATACTGATGCCTATTAGCTCAGTCTCAGTGGTAGGCTTTGCTGTGTTGGGAATAGCCTTTTTAGAGAAAAAGTTGCTGCATATCTAGTCCTGTTTGTCTTCCATGAGCACTCGCTTCCATTGCCACTCGGGAACTATTTTGAATTTAATCCTAGAAGAATCAAGGTGCTCCCACCAACTGTTGATCACTGGTGTTTCATTCAGTACCAAAACTTCCAGGCTGTCCATGTGCAGCATAGACAATGGCAAGGTCTCGAAGTTGCCAAAGGCCAATTGCAATGTTTTCAACTTTTTCAGCGATCCAACTGATGGTGGCAGCGAACTAGACGTCATACCTCTAATAGATAATTCTTCCAGGTTAGGAAGCTTGGCCAGGAGTTTGAATAAACTA
>JAHCMJ010000292.1 GCA_019192485.1 Cyclobacteriaceae bacterium HetDA_MAG_MS6
GGAGCAGACATCATCATGAGCTACGGCAGAGACCAGGACGCTGCTGACAAAACGGTACAGGAAGTGGAAGCAATGGGACGGAGAGCTAAAGCCATTCAAGCAAACAGTGGTCAGGTAGCCGAGATTCAACGACTTTTTTCTGAGGCTAAGTCTGCCTTCAATGGAATAGATATTGTGGTAGCTAATGCTGGAATGGAGTTAATTGATATACCCGTGACCGACTATACCGAGGAACAGTTTGATCAGGTGTTCAATTTAAATACAAAAGGGACATTCTTCACCCTACAGGAATCTGCCAAACACATCAATGAAAATGATAGGATCGTTTTAATATCATCCAGTACCACTGTCTATCCTCATGCTGGATTTGCGGTGTATGGAGGAAGTAAAACAGCTCCCAAGTTCTTTGTTGAAGTACTTTCAAAAGAGCTTGGAGCAAAGGGAATAACGGTCAATACGGTGATACCCGGCGCAACCGATGAGGCAGGCATCTTTGCAGAAATGCCAGCTGACAGCCCTTACAAGAAGGAGATCATAGATGCCACCCCATTAAATCGGATGGGACTACCTGGAGATGCAGCAGATGCCACGGCCTTTCTTGCCAGTGCTCAAGCCTCCTTCATCACAGGCCAGCACCTCACCGTTAATGGCGGAGCGACTATCTAATCAAACGAAACAATTTTTTAACAAGTTGACGCTGCTTCTCTCTGCAGTTAGCCTTGGCAGTTGCCAGGTATCTCCGAATTCCAGGGAGGCAGTGTTACTTCAAGTACAATCAGGCATGAATCCAACAGCGAAAAATTTAAGAAAACTGGCCGAAGTGCCATTCTTCCAAGACTTTACCAAGGATCAGCTCAATTGGGTGGATCAGCACACCGACGAATATGGTTTCGGTACAGACGAAATCATTCCGACCAAAGGAGATATGGAAACCGTATACTGGATTCTTCTATACGGCTCATGGATTATTGAAAATGGAGTAGAGACACAAAAGTTGACAGAATTGGGTAGCTGGTTCCAACAAGCCAGTGATGCAGCTGACGATTTCAAACAATTGAAAGCTGGCTCCACTTCCTACATTTTAATGGTATCAGAGAAAAACATGTATGTGATGAAAGAAATGGGTTATCCAATCCCTGAAAGTATAATTTGAACATCGGAAAATCAGCAGAAATGCAGCAGGATGCCTTAGAAATATTAATCATTGACGAAAATGCGATCGACAACATAGTTCACAAAACACTTTTTCTCAATTGTGGTCGTGACTTATTGGTAAAAGACCTACCATGCGCGGAATACGCCATTGCCAATATAGAATCAAGGCTGGCTAGTAACTCCTACTTGCCAGACTTAGTGATCCAGAGTATTGACTTCAGAAATGCGAATGACTATAATACCATGCATCGCTACTTAAAGTATCAAAAAAGTCTGCACGGCGTCAAGCATTTTGGTATGTCATGCTCAGAAGACAAAGGTTTTTCAGAGACATACTCAACACGAATGATAACCTTCGAATATTGACGAAACCGCTCGATATAGAGAAGGTACTCACATTGATTTCTCCCGTTCAGGCAAGAAATAGGAAGCAAGAATAGGTTTCAATATCATTATGGAAATGATATGCAATTGATAAGTTGTATTAGTTGAAAAGGAACTATCATCTTAGTGCTATTTTGAATGAGTCTCTATCATTTCTATTGCATTGTGCACTTGCTTATCAATGTCTCTTACCTTTTTGATGGAGTGGATCACATGCCGTTTTTTTCCCATCGAAAGCTGATCAAATTTTTCCTTTAGAATCCCATCCTGGTCCAACAATACTTGTAAGACTTCAGGCATTTCCACCCCCAAGGGGTTAGGATCTTCAATCAGCAGGAAAGTAACTTGATCATTTAAGCCCTTACCGATCTTCTTAAGATTAGCTCCACTGATAATAATGAAGAAATTGCCGTCACCCATGTGATTTAGACCACACCGAAATTCAAGCTTATCTTCCAATGTGCAAATGAACCTTGTTAATCGTTTTTTCTGGAATTGCTCCACCACATCCGACAAGATCATCAGGTAGTAATATCCTCCCCTTCTTTTTTCAAGTTGTTTGATTCTTTGTTCAGCAGAGTATCTTTTCATAGTGCTTCTACGTACTCCTTCAGGTATGCCAAGTCTTTGAGATGCATACGATGAACCCATTTTAGTATGCCCCCAAAATAAGCAATAAGAAAATGCGGTTTTCTCAGCTTTTCATCAAACCACATCACTACGAGTGTTTCGTTCTCGGAGTGCTCCCGCAAAATAAATGTTAAGCGAACGTCCTTTTCAAATGGAGCTACAAAACTCTTTAAATAGAAATCTATTTGTTCATTTTCAATGAGCTTCGTTATCTCCTGGTAACCAAATTTCTTTCCCTTTTTGTTGAGATATACAGTTTGAACTCCTATTTGACCATCAGTATTCTCAACAATACAGTCTGATTTGGTTTCTTTAGGCCAGGCACTCCATTGCATCAATTGTTCTTGGTACCGTATCGCATCATATATTTTCCTGGCAGACTTTTTAATAATTACAGTTTCGATATATTGTACCTTATCCGGCAGCATTTTGATGAGTAAAAAGAGTGCAACTAGAAGGCCCGAAAGAATTCCGATTATTACGATCATCTTTTTTCCTCAAAGAAAGAATTTTACCTTCTTCTATTATTTGTCATATGACAAATAATCAGTCCTTTTTTGCTCTGATTCTACTCAAAGAACTCTGGGTGATACCTATAAAACTCGAAATGTATTTTAAAGGATATTTACTCAACCAGTCTTTTTCATTGGCCACTCTTTCGTACCGCTCACTTGCCTGGTCGCTCTGAAAAGAAATAACGTTTTTACTCAGGTTAACAAAGGCAATCTCGACAGTTCTTCTGAGGATCGTATTGTAAGCATTGGATTGAGTAGCCAGCTTATCACTCTTATCCTTTGTTATGGTATAGACTTGGGATGCTTCCAAAGCCTCCATATTAATCCTTGAAAGTTGACCAGAAAGATAGCTTTCGAGGTCGGTAAAGATTTGGCCTGGTGTACCAATCCAAACGGTGAATTCCTCCATCCCTTTTTCATAAAAAAGTCTGACCGCTCCTTTTTCTATAAAGTAATATCTCTGGCTTATGGTACCCGCCCTTTGAAGAAATGCGCCTTTCTTTAAGTTTTTTGGAGTCAGTTCCTTCAAAATTTCATCTACTGCGGCATCATTAGATCCAGACAATCTTCGAATTTCATTCTTAAGTACCTCCATAAGTCTAAGATACGGCAAAAGAAATATGAACTGTGCAAGCACATCTCAGGCAAGTTCAAAAAGCGAATTGAGGGCTACACAGCAAAACTCCAACACAAACTAAAAAAGCCTGACCAAGAGGAGCATTTAATTTCAATCTTTAAAATGTGTTTTAATGGTATGATCGAGGTAAAGATGTTTTGTACTATTATCCTGTAACACCGCAGTACTTGTTTGTTCAATAAATCCAATCACCGCATCTGAAAATGCATTACCCATGCTAAGACGTTTCACTCCAATGGCATTGAGCTCATCAATCGAGGTCAGGTTAGGTAACGACATGACATTGAGAGGGGCGTCTATCTCATGAGTTACGCGACGAATTTCTTCCTTATCACTTAGTCCAGGGATAAAAACTCCGTTGGCACCACTTTGGACATATCTACTTGCTCGATCAATGGTCTCTTGAAGTCCTTTCTGCTGTAAATAGGTATCGATACGGGCGTTGATGAAGAAATCCTTGAACCCATGGTCATCCAGATTTTTTCTGAGCGCTTTAAGTAATATTGCATGTTCTTCTACATTTTTAAGACCACTACTTTTCTTGTAGGAGTCTTCAATATTTATCCCCACTGCACCGACATCCGCAACCTTTAACACATGACTAACGACGGTATCCTCATCTAGTCCAAATCCCGCCTCAATATCCACTGTCACCGGTATGCTCACTGCTTGGACAATCTTTTGACAGCTTTCAAGTAGCGCGTCAAAAGAGATGTTTTCTCCATCATTGTATCCGTTGGCATTGGCAACTCCATAACTCGTGGTACCAATTGCCCTAAATCCGGCCTGCTCTATGATCATTGCTGACAATACGTCCCAGGCATTGGGTAAGAAGAGTAGTGAATCCTCATCATGCAAAGAATGAAAATCGGTGTATTTACTCATAACATCTATTAGTTTTAAAATAAGCTTGTTTGAACAGTTTTTAGCGGCCAGGACCCTTCGTGACGCAAGAGCCACTCTTTTCTGTCAAGCCCTCCGCCATATCCAGTCAACTTTCCATTACTCCCGATCACTCGATGGCACGGATAAATGATAGGTATTGGGTTTTTCCCATTGGCCCACCCAACTGCGCGAGCTGCTGTCGGATCACCAATTTGTTTCGCTACATCTAGATAAGATACAGTCTCTCCGTAAGGGATAGTAAAAAGCGCATTCCATACGCTCTTCTGAAAATCAGTTCCCTTGAACTTGACCGGAATATTGAAGTTTTGTAAATGACCACCAAAATATTGCTGTAGTTGCTGGGTAGTCTCACGAAAAAGATCTGAGTTGTTATCCTCCAACCCATAACCTTCGTTACGAAAACCAAAGCCGTTACGCTCTTTGTAGAAGTAGACTCCCGTCAGAAAATCACTATCAGAGAGTAAAAGCAGCTTTCCTACAGGTGAGTCAATTTTTGTATGGATCTTAGGTTTTCTCATGCTATTTTACCCTAACATCTTCCAAAGGTGGTGCGTTGCATAGGATCGGTAAGGTTGCCACGAGTCGCTGGTAGCTACTATCTCCTTATTACTCTTTGTACCTAAAGCTTTTTGCACACCTAAGTCAGTGGTCGGAAAGGCGTCTGGCCAAGATATTCCACGCATCAACATATATTCAATGGTCCAGGGACCTATTCCGGGTATATCGGCTAACCCTAGCTTCAGCTTTTCGATATCAGCATCAGGCGCAAAATCCAGCTTGCCTTGCTCAAATGCTTTAGCTACCAATATGATAGTCTCTGCTCGCTTGTAGGGCATCCCAAGAGAAGCGATTTTACCGGCATCTGCTTGAGCCACCACTTCCGGCAAAGGAGAGATCCTATCCAAACCCTGAATTGGTGTTTCAAAAACCTCACCAAAAGTTGAAACATATCGATTCATAAGCGTTGTGGCTGCTTTCACACTGATCCTTTGGCCCAAGATGACTCTAACAAGCATCTCAAATGGGTCGAAAGAACCTGGAGATCTTAAGCCCGAATGACTTGAAATGCTTGGTCCTAAAATGGGATCTTTTTCCAGTTTAGCATTGATCTTCAGTGGATTAGCATGAACATCAAATTGACGCTTGATTTTTGGGATGATTTCCGAAACGATCGGATGCAGACTATGACTTATTTGAATAGAAAGGTGCAGGTCTTTTTCGCTATGTGATACAGCATACCATCCTTTGTAGTCTCCCATATGCACCGTTCGGTAATAGATGCTATTGCGCACCAACTCTGCGGCATGAGCACTACGCCCATGGAAATAATTAATGATGTAGCTCCAGTCATACGGAACTCTAAATCCACACTTCAAGTGAATAGTTTTATCTTCTGACTGCTTAGTACTTTGCTGTTTCCTGATATTCGAGGGAGTAAGATTATATTGTTGTTTAAATATCTCATTGAACCTTCTTAAGCTTTTAAAGCCACTGGCAAATGCGATTTGGGTTACCGTTAAATTAGAGTCTCCAAGTAATTGTTTGGCGCGCAACAGACGAATGCTCTGTAAGTATTTGATTGGAGTCACACCCAATTCTTGTACAAAATTACGTCTGAGGTGACGGGTACTTACTCCCAGGTCACTTGCCAAATCCTCTAGTGTCCAGTCTTTAATAAGGGC
>JAHCMJ010000293.1 GCA_019192485.1 Cyclobacteriaceae bacterium HetDA_MAG_MS6
TTATGAGGAGGGTCTTCCAGGACACCCACGACTTCAAGGTTGATCTTGTCATCCAGAAGTAGCGTTTTGCCTGCGGGGTCATCATTGCCAAAGTATTTTTTGGCGAGCGACTCCGTAAGAAAAACTTTGTTGGGTTCAGAAAGGACACTTGCCGACTGCCCCGATGCGATTTGAAAATCGAAAACCTCAAAAAACTGCTCATCAGCGTAAACGGCATATTCTTCCAGATATGCTTGGGTATTACCAAAGTTGTCCTTAAAAGCCAATTTGGCATCAATTGGACCGTGGGTTTGCACCACTGCCTCAAGACCAGCAATGTCGGACTTTACTACATCTCCCAATGGATATGCCACGATAGGACCGAAAGTCGTGCCCTGGTCTCCATTATAGTGCCGAACTACTCGAAAAATTCTGTCTTTCTTTTGATGGAAATTATCGAATGAAAGCTCGAAGTTCACGATGGTGTAGGCTACAAGACAACACGCCAACCCAAGTGCGAGCCCTACAATGTTAAGCATGGTGAAGGCTCTGTTATTTTTGAAATTTCTCCAGGCGGTGATGATATAATTTTTGATCATAGTACTGATTTTGACTGCATCGATTGTTGTGCTCATGTTCCAAGAGCATGCCAGAGTTTTAAATACCTTTTAATCAGACATTTAAGGTAGTGAGGTGTTTTAAAAATTGTTTCATTTTGGAACAAGTAGTTGTTTTATTATGAAACAGTTTGCAACTTGGGTAGGATGAAAAAAGGTCATATACTGGTAGTGGATGATGATGATGATGTATTGGTCACTGCTCGGATGATCCTTAAGCGGGATTATCACAGAGTCAGTACAGAGCCTACACCTAATCGCCTCGAAAGCATTCTCCGTCAGGAAGAAGTTGATTTAGTGATCCTCGATATGAATTTCAAGGCCGGCGTCACATCGGGGAATGAAGGATTGTTTTGGCTTGGTAAATTAAAAGAACTAGCACCCGATATTCAGGTCTTAATGAATACGGCATACGGTGATATCGATCTTGCGGTCGAATGCATGAAGCAGGGAGCGGCCGATTTTTTGGTGAAACCTTGGGAAACCGAAAAACTCCGAGCAACAGTCCGTAATGTTTTTGAGCTAGGTCAATCTAAAAAACGCGTTAAGCAGCTTGAAGAAACTACCCACGCACTCACGAAAAACATTGAAGCTAGTTATTCAGACCTAATATATTCCTCTGATCAGATGAAGGGAGTGGTGGACGCTGTGCAGAAGGTAGCAGGAACTGAGGCATCTGTACTTATTCTCGGTGAGAATGGTACGGGAAAAGAGGTGATAGCCAGGATGATCCATAGACTATCCGATCGACGGGATAAGTCTTTGATAAAGGTAGATTTAGGAGCGTTATCAGGTTCACTACTGGAATCGGAGTTATTTGGTCATGTCAAAGGAGCTTTCACTGATGCCCGAGAAGACCGGTCAGGTCGGTTTGAGATCGCTCATGGGGGGACCCTCTTTCTGGATGAGATTGGCAATCTTCCTGTTGAAAAGCAAGTGAAATTACTCACCGTACTTCAGAGCGGTGAGGTGTCCAGGGTAGGAGGAAATAGACTCATACCAGTTGACGTACGTCTAATCAGCGCTACTAATGAGCCTGTACATCACTTGGCAGATCGCGGTAAATTTCGTCAAGACCTGCTCTATAGGATCAATACCGTGGAGATCTATCTACCTCCATTGAGAGAGCGGAAAGAGGATATAGCGGTGTTAGCAGATCATTTTCTGGACCTATACAAGAACAAATATCAGAAAGTAGGCTTGACAATCGAAACCAGTGCATTGAGGAGTCTGACTAACTATGCCTGGCCAGGGAATGTGAGAGAGCTACAGCATGCCATGGAACGTGCTGTGATTATGACGACCAATCCTAGGTTGAGGTCAGAAGACTTTCTTTTATCCAGAAAAGAAAAGCAAATGCCAACGCAAGCGTCTTTAAAAGTTACGGATATTGAAAAATCAGCGATTATTACCGCGATTGAGGAATCAGCGGGTAATATCAGTCAAGCTGCGGCTAAGCTGGGGATGGGTCGAACTACCCTATACAGAAAGATGAAGAGGTATCGAATAGACTAAGTATTGTACCTATGGTTGACTTGATAGATGACTAGATTTACAAGGTGTACATGCCATTTCACTTACAAGTAATACTAAGAGTTGCCCTGATCCTAGTTTTGGGATTTGGCGCGCAGTATTTCTTCTTTTCCACGCCATTTTGGTTGGTAGGTTGCTGGTTGGTTTTGTTTTGTGGCTTTGGGATTTTTAGTTTGATCTACCTTGTCCAGAAAAGCAACCGTGAGCTACGAAATCTCCTGGTAGCTATCCGCCAAAATGATTTCTCTCAAAGGTATCCTGAGCATCAAAGACAAACAAGGGTGCTACATCACGCCTTTAATGTGATTACCGGAGAGTTTGTCCGGTTGAGAAGTGAGAAAGAGTCCAGCTTTCATCTTTTCCAGACAGTTGTCGAGCACAGTGGAGTACCCTTGTTGGCTTATGAAATCCGGAATGAAAAGGTAGTTCTTGTAAATGAGTCAGCCAAAGTGCTTTTTGGAGTTCCGCATGTGACACAACTCAGATCACTTGAAAGAGTGAACCCAGAAGTGCTTCATGTGGTGAAAGCATTGGCGAGTGGGCAAAAAGTGCTATTGAAGACAGAACTGCAAGAAGAGCAACTCTACCTATCAGTCATAGCGAAGGAGATGATGATGTCTGATCAGCGAATAAAAGTTGTTGTCTTTCACAATATCAACTCGGAATTAGACCAGCAGGAGATTGAATCCTGGCAAAAACTGATACGAGTACTAACGCATGAGATCAAGAACAGTGTCATTCCTATTTCCACGCTGACTGAAGTCATCAACCAAATGCTGACTTCCGATACGGGTAACTCACGGACCTTGGCATCATTGGATCAAGAGGAAGAAGAAGATCTAAAAATTGGATTGCGGACCATTGAAAAGCGCAGTAAAGGACTGGTAAAATTTGTGTCATCCTATGGAGATTTGGCGAAGGTAAGCTCTGCTAAGCTCGAACCCGTAGATATTGTGAGCTTGACCAGGGAAGTACTCACACTACAGCGACCATTTTTGGATCGAATAGGGATTACCGGAGTATATGATCTGCCCTCAGAAGAAATAGTCTTGCAGCTAGATCGTCAGATGATTACACAGGTCCTGATCAATCTGGTGAAAAATGCAGGAGAAGCCGTTGCTGAAGCGGATAATCCGACGTTAAGGATTAGCATTAAGAAGTTGTCCGAGGAAATATTATGGACTATAAATGATAATGGTCAGGGGATAGATCAGGAGACACTTGAGCACATTTTTGTCCCTTTTTTCACCACTAAGAAAGAAGGATCTGGCATCGGGTTGAGCTTTTCAAAACAGGTTATGAGAGCGCATCGAGGAAGTATCAAGGTTTACTCTCAAGTTGGTCGAGGTACGACTTTTACACTTACCTTTTGATCAAAAAAGTGAACCTTTCATTGATTGCATCGACTAATTAGTTGACAGGCATGAAAACTTCAGATGATATAGTCAAAGAGTGGTTGGTAGTAAGCTGCCAGGCGGGTGATCGTAGATCGATGGAGATGCTGGTGAAAAGGTGGCATCCTCGGATTATTAAGCAGATCAACTATCAAATCCGGGATTATGAAACCTCCGAAGATATTGCGCAGGAGGTATGGATTGCCATCATCAGAAAGATCAAGAGCTTGAAGGATCCGGCTCTGTTTGGTGTTTGGTCACTAAGGATTGCACATCACAAGGCTGTCGACTGGATCCGGTCGCATCAAAAAGATCGAAGTAGGTCTGAAGATAAAAGAGCGGCGCAAGTGGCCTTTACAGAGGATGATGACCATCCTTCTGAGGAGATGTTAGGCAGATTAAGGCAGGCAATTAGTGTTTTGCCTGAAAATCAACGAACTGTAATTTCTATGTTTTACCAAGAGAAAATGAGTATTCAAAAAATTGGCCTTGTACTGGGCATACCAGTCGGTACAGTGAAATCACGATTGTTCAAAGCAAGAGAAAAGTTAAAAAAGACATTGGATTCTAAAATTGTAGCAAGATGAAATCAGAAAAAGAAGAAATAGATCAGCTGATCGAACAAGCGCTCTCTGAAGAGGAGGCGGCCTTGTATCATAAACTGGATGAACAATCTCTGATGGGGATGATGGGGGGGCTCTTTCAGGGCAAGATGAAGTGGCTTAACACCCTCACTATAATTGCTCAGCTCGTTATGTCGGGATTTGCAGTGTACTTCGCTATCAAATTCTTCTATGCAGATGATCTCAAAGAGATGATCAAATTAGGAGCAAGTGGCTTTTTCTTTATTCTTTCTGTGGTATACCTGAAGACATTCCACTTGATGGAAATTGAGAAAAATGCAATCATTAGGGAAGTAAAGCGATTGGAGCTGCAAATTTCGGTACTGGCTTCCAATTTGAGTAAGAAGTAGGTGCTATCCCGTCAGTTCAATATTTGTCGTGCCATGCAAAGTGCTCGTCTATGATCTTGTGCTTTTCCGCTCGGAGATATTCAATGTAGGCTTGGGCAATGGGAGAAAGGTTCTTGCTTTTTAGCCAAATCAGATTCCAGCTAGTAGTGACAGGCAAGCCTGGGAAATGGACAATCTCCAGCGCTCCACTTTCCAATTCGTTTTTAATGCCAATTACTGGCATGATGGACTGCCCCAAGCCCGCAATTACCGCTTGCTTCACCGCTTCATTGGAGGTGAGTTCTATCTTTTTTTGGCCTGGTAGGCTGCTATCTTTTAGCACATGCTCCATCGCTCGTCTCGTGGCAGAGCCTTCTTCGCGATAGATCATGGGAAAGGTCTCCACGGATTGCTGATTAGCCTCAGATTTCACCAAGAACAACTTGTTGTCCATGAGTACCTCCTTGTCAATCTGCAGGTGATCTGGAAGTACGGAGACCAATGCGAAGTCTACTTCATTGACTTCCAGGCTTTGCACAACAGCGGCCTTGTTTGTGACATCCATGATCAAGTCAATACCGGGATGGCTGGATAGAAAATCAGCTAAAAAATAGGGCATTACGTACTTACCTGTTGACACCACTGAGATTTTTAGGGCACCCACCAAGTGTCCTTTGTAAGCAAGGGTCTTACTTTCCATCAGTTCAGCTTCCTTTAGTATTCGGTCGCTGGCAGAGGCAATCTCCTGCCCAAAATCTGTTATATACAGTTTTCGACCCACTACTTCAGTTAGTGGTATGTCAAACTGCTCTTGTAGCTTTTTAAGCTGTATAGATACCGCTGGTTGCGTTAAATACAGCTGTTCTGCGGCTCTCGTGATGCTTTTTGTTTCGGATATTTTTCGGAAGATCTTCAGTTGATGTAGCGTATAGTGCATAACAAGTGATTATGTTTATTATTAGAAATATAAATAAAAATAAATGAAATAGTTTATTCAGTTTTGCACCCGATTTTTAACAACCTGAGTAAATTCATTATGCACTACAGTCTTCTGATTGACAACTTAACCAACCCCGCGCTGCTTTTTTTTTGCCTAGGAATTTTAGCTGTCAGATTAAAAAGTGACCTGGAGATCCCAGCCACCTCAGCCAAATTCATCTCACTGTATCTGTTATTCTCAATTGGATTTAAGGGCGGTCAGGAACTCTCTCACAGTCCCATTGACGGGACCACGCTAGCGTCGCTTTTATTTGGTGTCTTGTTAGCGTTGATCATTCCATTGTATTCTTTTCTCATGTTGCGCAAGAAAGTAGGTGTAGCCAATGCAGCGGCGATCGCTGCAGCTTATGGATCGGTCAGTGCTGTGACATTCGTGACGGCTGTTTCCTTCTTAGATATGCAGCAAGTAACCTTCAATGGGCA
>JAHCMJ010000294.1 GCA_019192485.1 Cyclobacteriaceae bacterium HetDA_MAG_MS6
AAGCTACTGGACGTATTACCTAACCCAGAGCAAGTCTTTTATGCTTTCCCAAGATGGATTGATAACTCCAATATCGTGGCGATGGTGAGAAAAAACAATCAATCGGCATTATATCTGATCAATACGCAAACCAAAACTCAGAGACCTATTTCTGCATTTTATGACCACCAACTAGCTTATCCGACAACTCACGATGGTATCACGTATTTCACTAGCACCTTCACTGGAATTGACAACATTTTTGCACTTGATCAGAGTACCGGAATCATCTATCAGGTTACTTCTTCACTTTTAGGAGCCACGCAGCCTAATGTTTCTCCAGATGGCAAAACACTAGTATTTAGTGAGTTTTCGCCTATGGGTTTTGATGTTAAATCCATCGCCATTGATCAAACACAGTGGAAACGGTTAAAAGACCAATACCCAACAGCTATTGACTTCTATAGTCCATTGCTTACTGAGACTGGAAATATTTTGAATCAGGTGCCTGAGAAGCAATTTGCAGTAACTAAATACAACAAGTTAAGTGAACTGATCAGAATCCATAGCTGGATTCCCTGGGCAGCTCCCCCAAACCTGGGGCTGCAGATATTTGGCGCCAACAAACTGACAACACTTTCTGCGGCTGGAAGCATCCGCTACAATGCCAATGAATCCACTACATCTTACGGTGTCTCGCTATCATACGGCGATCTATATACGCCGATAGAGGCAGGATATACCAGATCCAATCGGAGTAGAAATGTTCCGGTCTATAACGAGCGAATCAGAGCGGGAGACACCACCATATCCGTACAATCCAGAAGACGAGAATGGGTGGAACATGATGCCTCCGTTGGCTTGGTACTTCCGCTCAACTTTCTAAATGGCAATCACTTTACTAAGTTATGGCTGACGGGAAAATACCACCTGCTAGACGTAGACTTTGATGGAGACCTGACCCCTGATGAAACCTTTGGCGCTTTAGACCTTGAACTTGATTTTTTTAACCTGAGAAGAACCGCACGACAGCAAATAGCACCGAGGTGGGGTCAATCCGTCACTTTAAACTATAATCAAACTGTTGGCGCTGAAGCCAGTGAGACGTCAACGCTGACATTGGGCTCCAGGTGGTACTTTCCAGGACTTTTCAGGAATCATAGTTTCAATATCAGGGCTGATTTTCAAGTAGAATCATTTACGGATAGCTACAAGTTCCGGGACAACTTCTTTTATGCGAGGGGTTACGGCTCAGTACTTCATGATAGGATATGGAAAGTCGGAGTCAACTACGCACTACCATTATTTTATCCTGATATAGCACTTGGACCATTAGCTTTTATCAAACGTGTTAAGGTCAATTTCTTCTATGATCACTCCGAGTCGACGACCGACGACATACCCATCAATGAATTAGCCCCCATCTCGGATGTGTCATTCACAGGATCATTTAATGGATCCACACGGACCTTTCGGTCAGTTGGTGCTGAGCTTACATTTGATACGAGACTTTTTAGGCTATTAGAGGTGGATATGGGGGTTCGATATAGTTACTTGTTGGATGATGTCGGGCTGGAAAAGCATCAATTTAACTTTATCGTTTTCTCCATTGCATTTTGACGTATTTTTGCCGAAACTAAAGATACGGCATATTGAAGTTTAGTGAACTAGGTCTCGCACCCCAGATTCTTGAGGGTATTGAGGCCATGGGTTTTGAGGAGGCCACACCTATCCAACAGCAAGCGATTCCTACCATTCTTTCCGGCAAAGACTTAATTGGCTCCGCACAAACAGGAACCGGGAAAACTGCAGCGTTCCTACTACCGATACTTGATAAAATCACTCAGAATGGACATCGAGGTATCCAAGCCCTAATAGTAGCCCCCACCCGTGAGTTAGCTATCCAGATTGATCAACAGATAGAGGGACTCTCTTATTACACCAATGTGAGTTCTATTCCGGTATACGGTGGTGGTGATGGCGATCTCTTTAGCCGCGAAAAGCAAGCTCTTATGGAGGGAGCAGATGTAGTGGTTGGCACTCCTGGCAGACTCATTGCTCACCTGACCATGAAGTACGTCAACACCCAACAGCTAAGTTTTCTGGTACTGGACGAGGCTGATCGCATGCTTGATATGGGTTTCCATCAGGATATCAACAGGATCATTTCCTTTTTGCCGGAAAAACGTCAAAACCTGTTGTTCTCCGCTACCATGCCCCCCAAGATCAGGGAGCTTGCCCGCAAAGTGCTGACAGAGCCTGAGGAAATCAATATTGCCGTATCCGTACCTGCTGAAAAAATTGCACAACTTGGGTTTGTGGTATACGAGGAGCAGAAGATACCTATGATCACCCATTTCTTAAAAGTACGCCCACTACGCAGCGTAATCATATTCTGTTCCACAAAAGATAATACTAAACGCCTGGCACGCGAACTCAAGAAAGCAAAACTTTCGGTCGAGGACATTCACTCGGACCTTGAGCAAAAAGCCCGCGAAGAGGTACTGACGACTTTCAAAAGTCGAAAACTTAGCATATTAGTAGCTACAGATATTCTTTCCCGAGGGATTGATATTGAAGAGATCGATCTGGTTATCAATTTTGATGTGCCAAATGATGGCGAAGACTATATACATCGCATCGGTCGAACGGCACGAGCTGCTTCCAAAGGTGCTGCTTACACCTTTATCAATGAAAAAGAACAGGGAAAATTCTTGGCTATAGAGAACCTCATCGGCTCTACTATACCTAAAGTGAACATACCTGAGCAATTTGGAGAGGCCCCTGATTATAGCCCAAGACCTATTAGAAAAGGCCGAAAGGGAGGACGCAGAAAGCGATAGCTCCAACTCATTCGATACATCCGTATGCATGATCTTTGACTTCATCAACAAAGCACTCTAACTGCAATTCAAGGCTTTTTCATTCCTGACCTCAGAGACTTAGTCGATTTCGGTTAGTTTTGCCGGCTTTACTACTATCGGTGATCACTGTCTTTCGTCTTTTATTTTGTGTGGTGTGGACCATCCTGATGATATCAAGCTCATTGATATTGATGATCATCACATTTAATCGTAAGCTCCCGGTGATCATGGCAAGGACGATGTGGGCTCCAGGTATCCTTCGAGGGTGTGGAGCGCGGATGAGGGTAAAAGGCACTGAAAATATTGATCCTAACCAATCCTACATATTCGTAAGCAACCACCAGTCTTACCTGGATATCCCGGCGCTTTTCAGCATGCTACCTGTCAACTTATATTTTGTAGCTAAAAAGGAAGTAAAACGAGTCCCATTCGTAGGTTGGTACATGCATGCCACTGGCATGATTTTCATTGACCGGAGCAATCGTTCCAAAGCCATCGCTAGCCTAAAAAAGGCTGGACAACTGATCAAGAAAGGGAAGAACGTGATCATGTTTCCTGAAGGTACACGCGCAAGAAATAGTCAAGTAGCTACCTTTAAGAAAGGCCCATTCGTAATGGCCAGCCAATCTGATATATCTATAGTTCCAGTCGCTATCAAGGGTGCGGAAAATATCCTGAAGCCAGGCACCTTTCGGCTACGACCAGGAGAGGTTATTGTAAATATAGGAACACCTATCCATCCTAAAAATGAATCTATCAGTGATTTAATTGAGCACTCACGTGCTTCGGTCATTGATTTGTTAGAAGAACCTGTGTAAACTTTTAACAAATTTTCTAAGCTAAATCCTTTTCCATTAAATTGAAGTATCATGGATCGCACTAGCCCGTCAGAACAAGAGGTTCAACCTTCTTTCTAAAAAATACCGATTTGAGCTCCTCTACTAAAATAACATGTGCTAAGGCCCTTATTGTCCTCCTGACAATGCTGATAGGCCTGCACACAGCAGGAGCGCAACCGTTTAACGCTGTCATCCAAAAAGGACATGGTGAAGTCGTAAAGTCTGCCAGCTTTACTGTTGACGGAAAGTATTTGGTAACAGTAAGTAGAGATAAGTCTGCAAAAATATGGGACGCACTGAGCGGTAAGGAGATAAGGACTTTTCTTGGACATAAGCATACCTTAAATGCTATTGCTATTCATCAAGAACGACTGGCAACTAGCAGTGCTGATGGCACGGCAGCCGTCTGGGATATCAAAACGGGTGAGATGATCTGGCAAAGTAGCAACCTCGGCAACTATGCAACATCCGTAGCCTGGAGTCCCAATGGAAAGTATCTGGCCATAGGAGGTCTGGTCGATTCGGTTCATATCTACCACGGCAAGGCATTGAATCTCTATAAAAAGATTCGAACCAATCCAGATAATGGGGTCGGATACGGCGTACATCTCAGATTCAGTGGGGATGGTCAACTACTTGCCATTGGCGAGGATCAACGTACGACAAAGATCTATTCAACAACTGATTGGACCTTGCAAAGAGCTTTTACACCAGAAGTAGGCTATTGCGGTGGATGCGGGACACTTTCGGCTTTCAGCCCGGATGATAAGTATCTTTTGAAGCTTTCTAATGGTACCTCCTTTACCAAATATGAGATCAGTACTGGGAACAAGATCGTGGCATTTGACAGGGAGATGAGGGATATTATGTCCACAGACTTTCACTCATCCGGCAAGTACTATCTGGCTGCAACCGAAGATACCATTTACCTATTCAACGACTCCGATGTTTTACTTCAAAGCATATCTCTGGAAGGAAAGATTAACGATGCGCGCTTTCATCCTTTGGAAAACCAAATAGTAATAGCGTTAGGCAAAGTGACAGTCTTAGTAGACCTGACCGGAAAAGAGGTCAAAAGATTTCAAGGAATACTAAACACCACTACTACAGGATTGGACTATGACTTAGGTAGTTATTGGGAACACCACATTGCTAAGTGGGTCAAGTATAAACCTGCTCGGTTTTTTGACAACAAAACGTTGTTTGTAGGAAAAACTGGCTATAAAGGCAGGAAATGGGAGATCAGTTCGGCTTCGATTGCCATGGAATACATCGGTCATGAAAAAGGAATACTTTGCTTTGAGCGAATTGATGATAAGACTATCGCAACGGGAGGTGGAGATGGCAGGATCATCATCTGGGACGAGATGACTGGAAAGGTTAAGAAAGTCATCACCGCACATCGTCAACCCATCTTTGATTTGCAAGTCAGCCATGATGGTCAATTGCTAGCATCGTGTAGCTGGGACGGCGTGATCAACTGGTGGAATACCCAAAATTGGGATCGCTACAAATACGTGTATAAGGAGGGTGCCTCATCGTATGTTGCTGCTTTCACAAAAAATGATGCATACTTGGTGGTTGGTTTGCTGGACAAAACCTTACAACTACTGGAAATTGAAACCGGCAGATTTGTAAAAGAGTTTGTAGGCCATACAGACATTGTCACTTCTATCGAAGTCAAAGAAAATGAAGTTTTAACAGCAAGCTGGGATGGATCGATCATCGTTTGGGACCTATACAGTGGACTGATCAAAACACGAATCAAGACGGAACATCCTATATTTTCAGCACAGTGGTACGAAGAAGGAATCATCAGTACAGGTTCGGATCGTCAGGTCTCTTTTTGGTCGGCAGACGGTATGAGTGTCCAAAAGCTAAAAGGCCACCAATCCGAGATCAATGGCCTGGAGATAAGTAAAGACTTGATGGTCACGGCAGATGTGGACGGGATCACGAAGCTTTGGGATCTATCAAAAAAGCAGGTACTCTTTGAGCATATCCAGATCGGCAAAAATGACTGGATGGTCAAGACCCCTCAAGGCTATTTTGATGCCACCGATGCTGCCATCTCCAACATCCATTTTGTGAGAGGAATGGATGTGTATGGTGCTTCTCAGTTGATGGACAAATTCTATGTACCAGATCTCGTTGAGCATTTGTTTGCTAGCAACAAGTCTTCTAGTTCATCTATGGCCAAAG
>JAHCMJ010000295.1 GCA_019192485.1 Cyclobacteriaceae bacterium HetDA_MAG_MS6
ACGTGGCTTGAACAATACCGCGTTGGTTTATCGGTACAGTGGACAAAACGAATTAGCACTGGAGTGGCTACAAAAGTCAGTCCGGCTTGATGATAGCCTGGGTCTAGAAGAGCCGCTTGGAGATAGCTATAATAATATAGCCCTGGTCCTAGTGGATATGAAAAATGAAAGATTGGCCAAAGAGTATTACTTCAAGTCCTTAAAAATCAAAGAGAAGTATGAAAACAAACGGGGTGTTTTTTCTGCTTACCAAAATATTGGTATTCTTTACAAGAAAATCGGAAACTACGATTCGGCGCTCTACTGCTTTAAAAAGGGATTGGCACTCGCTCAAGAGCTTAGCTATCACAAAGGTCTCATTCAGTCCAATACCGACCTCGCCGTGGTCCATAATATTCTGGGCAATCGCGATCAAGCGTTTGTACACAGTGGCCGGGCACTGGAACTCGCACTGGAGGCGCAAGACAAAGATGCCATTGCAGCCGCATCGCTCAATCATGGGGACTCCCATCGGCTGAGAGGTAATTATGACGAAGCCAGAAGACTAATAGAAATGGGGCTGAAAGCTTCGCTGGAGGTGGGCAAAATGGAATATACGGTAGAAGCTTACAAAATGCTTAGCCAACTTTACGAACAACTTCAGTCGTATAAAAAGGCATTGGAGTATCACAAACTGCATAAGCAAACTAGCGATACGCTGAGTAGCACCTATAACAGTGAGAAGATGGCTGAGCTGCAAACCAAGTATGAAACCCAAAAAAAGGAACAGCAAATAGCGGAGCAGGATGTACAGATCAATCAACAGCTAGCCGCTCTACAGCAAAACAGGATCATTCTTATCGCTGTATCAATCACCTCAGTACTGGTACTTTTTATCGTACTACTTCTTCGAAATCGGCAGCGTCGCAAGGAGCAGTTGTATCTGCAAGCCGTACAATTAGAAGCCAAAGGCGCAGAACTAAACGCTTCCGTGTCAGCTCAGGAAAAGGAAAGGGCCAGGTATGCAAGAGATCTTCACGACGGGTTTGGACAGATGATATCTATACTTAATATCAACTTGAAAAATCTTGAAAATGACCCGACACGAGATGAAAGACAAGTTGTGTTTGATACTTCTGCCCAAGTGCTCAGTGATATGTACGACGAACTAAAAAACATATGTTTCGATCTTATGCCTGAGACCTTGATCAAGTATGGCCTTGCAAGTGCATTAAAAGAATTTACAAACAGGATCAATTCGTTAGATAAAATCTTTATTGAGCTCGATGTCTTTGGCCTGGAGTCCAGGCTATCTGAGGTACTGGAGATTTCGCTCTACAGAATATGCCAGGAATGGATCAATAATATATTGAAATACTCTGATGCATCTAAAGTGACGATACAGATCACTACAGATCAAAAGGAACTAACCCTTATGATAGAGGATGATGGCATGGGATTCGACAAGGCCATACTACAAGATAGTGATGGAAACGGGTGGAAAAATTTGCAGGGTCGTGTAAGTATCATCAAAGGTCAATTAGAACTGGAAACTACTCCAGGTGTCAAAGGCAACTCACTTATAGTGGATGCTCCAGTTAGCTATATCAACATAGATCAATCTACAACAGTATCAACTTGACTAGTTCAAGGCTAGGTACATTTCAAGGTAAGCTTCTACGGGTTTCACGGTATATAACAATACCCTGAACGTGCGATGGTTTCGGTGCACCGAATGAGCAAATTTTGGTATTCCAACAAACCAAATTATTTACCATGATTCAAAGTTTTGTAAAACCCGTTTTGCTGTCAGCTTTTCTCCTGTCTGCCAGCATGCTCTTAGGGCAAACGATATCACCCAAGAGCATTCGTACGACCACTATCAAATCGGCAAAGTTTGAGAATGCACCGAGGAAGATTTTCATCAAAACCTTCAAAGTCTACTACCAAATGATAGCCGAGGCTGAAAAAACGGTATACGGAGGTCGTCAGTTTGGCGGAGGTTCTTACACAGGAAATGCCACGGCTAGGCTGGCTGTTGGAGTAGAGGGAGTATCTCCGGAGGATTTGCAGCAGCTCACGGATGAGCTATACAACGGCTACGTCCGGGACCTACAAGGTCTTGGCTTGGAGATACTAACAGCCAAGGATATCAATGAAGTCAGTTACTTCGAAGGCTGGGATATGCTTGAAGGCCCTCGGATCAACCAAGAGCAGATCAAGGGCAGTTTGATGGTGATACCTGATGGCTTTTCCTACAAGGTAAAAAGAGTTACAGGGAAAGGAAAGGAAAAAACTGGTGGTTTTATGTCCGGTGTTACCGGTATCAATGGAGCACAGGCAGTAGATTTCAGCTCTTCTGCTTATGGGCCTTTGCCTAAAGTATCCGATGAGCTTGATGATATCATAGTCGCTGAGGTCGTATTGAATGTACCGAGTATATATCTCGATCCAAAGTCCAGACTAGGTACTGCCAAAATCAAAGGCGGCCCGTACTTGAGACTTGGACAAGCTAAAGCCACCTATCTATCAGGTAAACTGAAAAAGCCAGGGGTAGCCTCTCCAAATACCATGATCGAAACGATGTTGAGTGATCCCATCCAGATCGACGGTGTTTTTGAAAGCGAGCAGTTCAAGGCAGTGGCTACCAAATCCAGGACAATGGTGCCAGATTATGCCGCCTTTTTCACAGTAGAAAACAAGACCGTCGAATTGTCGAATACCATATCATGCGATGCTGAGGTATATAAAGCCGAAGTAAAGAGGACCTTGCAGGCATTTATCGATTTGACGCTTGATAAGCTAACTAAAGGACTAGACGGCGAGAAAGTCAAGTAGCTTCCTTATCTCAAAAAGGCGTACAAATCATGGTGAGGATGGTTTGTGCGGATGGCCTCGATTGTTTTGGGATCGGGGCTTTTTTAGGTTTCTTTCGCTACCACCATATAATATACAATGCACCCAGTGACCTCATAGAAGTATATTTTTTAGGCTAGTGATTTGACGTCGCGCTAGACGTACCCATAGACTTTAATGCATTTTGAGTTTTTGAAAGATAACTTTGCTGTTTCGCAAAGCGGAAGAGCCCTCAGAATGCTTTACTTTAGCGGCAATCGTATTCATTTAGCCACGGTCTTCTACGAGCGGAGAACAGTCGACATGCATTTTAGATTAAGAACATAATCATTAGTTCTTATGTAAACTTTTAGTTAAGTTTTGGTCTTATGAAATTGGAACTCCCAGTCGAAATTGAGTTTGTAAAAAGATTAACCGAAGTACATTGGGCTTTTCAGACCAAAGCTAACAATGTACTCCATAAGTTTGGAGTCACAGCCGAACAAGTTAAAATGCTCAGTATTATAAAATCGAGTCCCGGATGTGATCAAAAGTTCTTAGCTGAGCAAACCAAAAAGGTAAAATCTGCTGTGACACAGATGGTTAGGAAGATGGGAGAAGAGGGTTTGGTGGCCAGGACCACATCAAGCGAAGATGCACGAACTAATCAAATCTACATTACTGAAAAAGGTGAGAGCTTGCTTAAAAAGGGTAGCGAAGAACTGGTGATGACCATGCGCAAGATAATGGATAATGACACAGCAGAACTCAAGAAGATGGTGACTATACTGGATGACATTTCAAAAAAAATAGTTAATAAGTAAACCTTTTTTTAGGTAAATAGTTTATTAGTGAACTAAATTGCGACAAAAATACTATTCTACTAAAATGAAAATGCAGAGAATCATCATGAAGCTCATGATCGTTACACTTCTTGGGGCTTTGATTAGCTGTTCTTCTAATGAAGAATCGAAAGAAGCTGTCCAAATTCCCAAAGTTCAACAACGCGTAAGGAGCTTTAATACTTTAGAAGTAGATCCTAAACCCGTCAATAATAGTATCAATATTACAGGTCGAGTTGTACCGCTTCAAAAATTCGATGTTATTGCCCAAGTACAAGGCTTTGCGAAAAGTACTGGAAAATCCTTTAAAGCTGGAGTGGATTATGTTGCGGGACAAACACTGATTCATATAGAGGATGATGAGTTTAGAAACAACCTCTCCGCACAAAAGAGTCAGTTTCTGTCGTCATTGGTTCGTATCATGTCAGATCTCAAAGTTGACTATCCCAATGATTTTCCGGTATGGAAGGAATACCTGACCAAGGTATCCATTGAGCAGCCATTGCCGACTATCCCAAAAGTGAGCGAAGACCAGCTAAAGTACTACCTCGCGGCTAACAATATTTACAACCTTTATTACAGCATCCGTAGTGCAGAGAAAACACTGGAGAAATACCGGATCAGAGCACCGTTTGATGGATCAGTTGTTCAATCTTCAATTGATATCGGAAGCCTGGTAAATCCCAATGTGAAGCTTGGTGAATTTATCCGAACAGATGAATATGAGATTAGAGCTACTCTTTCTTTTTCAGAAATCGAATCCATAAGGGAGGGTCAACAGATCACCTTCTACTCTCCCGACATCAAAGGTCAGTGGGTTGGGCATGTAGCCCGGATAGGAAGCCGAATCGACCCCGCTTCTCAAGCGGTACCCATTTATCTCACAGTCGAAGGGTCCGGCCTGAAAGAAGGGATGTACCTCGAGGCCGCGATCAGTTCTGAAATATTTGAGAACGCGGTAGAGCTATCAAAAGATTTTATTACTCGAAATAACCAGGTATATCTAATCAAAGACTCCATTGTGCAACTACGGAAAGTAAACCTGCTAGCCTTCAACTCCAATACTGTGTTGGTGGATGGGCTGAAACGTGGAGACAAAGTAATTGTAGATCCTATCAATTCTCCGATTCAGGGCATAGTAGCTGTCTCTAAATAAGAAGCCATGAGAAATCTCATTAAGTTTTTCATACAATACCCAACCATCGTCAACCTGTTTGTATTTCTTTTGGTGGGAATAGGTTTGATGAACCTTTCTCAAACTAGAAGTACCAACTTCCCTACGCAAAAGATACGCTTTATCGACATTGCGGTAGTATATCCTGGAGCGAGTCCGGGTGAAGTTGAAGAAGGAATCACAATCAAGATTGAAGACAACCTGGAAGGAATACCCGGAGTAGATCGGGTAACCTCATCCTCTAAGGAAAATCTAGCTACACTGGAAGTAGAGCTAGAAGAAAATGCCGATCCAAACAAACTTTTAGTAGAAGTAAAAAATGCAGTTGACAAGATCAATGACTTCCCTCAAGGCGTAGAGCCAGCTTCCATAGAAAAGCGAGATCCTGTAGACATCACCATGAGTTTTGGCCTGGTCGGGGATTTTCCTCTGCAGGTCATGAAAGACTACGCTGACGAGATCAGAGACGATCTCATGAAAGTCCGTGGGATTTCTCGAGTATTTATTGAAGGAGTACCCGCGGAAGAGATCGAGGTGCAGGTCAGGGAGAATGACCTAAGAGCTTATAAGCTTACGCATCAGCATGTGATGCTGGCGGTGAGAAATGCCAACCTGGAAACTTTTGGTGGAAGTATTGAGACCGGAGAAAAAAATATCAGTATCAAAGCCGATAGCAAAGGGTACTATGCCAAAGACCTTCGAAACATTGTCGTACGAGCCGATCCTGACGGTAATGTGGTCTACCTAAAAGACATTGCCAACATCATCGATCGATTCAAGGATCAGGCCGATGGGCGCTTTTTTGAAGGGAACCAAATGGTAACAATCAATGTGTATTCGTTGACCTCGGAGGATATTATTGAAAATGCAGATGCTACCCAGAAGTATATCGACAATTTTAATGCAACACACGATGGTATAAAGCTCAAAGTACTGGAGGATGGTACTGTCATTCTAAGAAACAGGATAGCGGCAATGATTGACAATGGTGTTCTTGGGG
>JAHCMJ010000296.1 GCA_019192485.1 Cyclobacteriaceae bacterium HetDA_MAG_MS6
TGATGGGTTATCTTAGGAAAACCACTCCTGGAAGCTCCTGGATTGTAATAGGATTTTTGCTCAGTTCCTTTACCGCGGTTCTACGACTGTTCAAGGTATCTATTGATCCGGTTTGGTTCAACTACCATGACATCAGTCATCTGTTTATGATTCTGTCGGCCCTGGTTATTCTACATGGAGTCCAGAAAAACCTGGGAACAGCCAATAGCTAGTCCATGGTGCGCTTCAGGTGAGCGGAAAAGCTAAAGTCCCCTTCGATTTCTTGTTCAAACAATCCAAAAACAGTAGAGCCTGATCCACTCATAGCAGCATATATGGCTCCCTTGTCAATAAAGGCTTGCTTGATTTGTCCAATGGTAGGGTGCTTGGGGAATACCGAAGGTTCAAAGTTGTTTTTGAGGAGAAACTTCCACTTACTTCGAGGCAGAGCAAGCACCTCCGCCAGATCATTATCGGGACGGCCAGGTTTCACCAGGGCATAAGCTTCTTTCGTAGAAACATGGATTTCCGGATTGATCAATACAAGAAAAAGACCTGTCAAATCCAGGTCGATCGGCTTGAGATCAATCCCAGTGCCTGTGGCGATGGCCGGCACATTATCGATGAAGAAAGGGCAGTCACTACCAAGGTGAGCTGCATACGCTCGGAGTTGAGCGCTACTCAGCCCAAGCTTAAAAAGTTGGGACAACATTTTCAGTGCGAAAGCCCCATCAGCAGAACCTCCTCCCAAGCCTGCGCCCATGGGGATTGCTTTGTGCAGATGCATTTGGACTGGTGGAATGCTAAATTCACTTTGCAACAATTGATAGGCTTTGATACAGAGATTATCAGCTTGATCACCTGGAATAGCAATCCCTGTTTGCTTGAACTCAAACTTTGACGCTGGCAATACCTCCAGCACATCATGCCAGGGTATTGGGTAGAGACACGACTCGATATTGTGATAACCATCCTCCCGTCGCGAGAGGATGGTTAGTCCCAGGTTGATTTTAGCATTGGGGAAGGTGATCATACAAAGTACAAAAGGCGCCAAAGCGCCTTGAAATGATTCAGGTTTTCAATCAACTACTTAGTCAACTCCTCAATGATATCCTCTGTAATGCCAGAGCTGGAGAATCCTCCATCATGCATCAGGTTTTGCATCGTTACCATTCTGGTAAAATCTGAAAACATCATGATGCAATATTCAGCGCAACTTTCTGCACTGGCATTGCCTAGTGGAGACATCTTATCTGCATAGTTGAAGAAGACATCAAATCCGGGTACGCCTGTACCGGCGGTGGTCATGGTAGGCGACTGAGAGATAGTGTTCACACGTATCTTTTTACTTTTTGCCATTCGATAACCATAGCTTCTGGCAATGGACTCAAGAACCGCTTTGGCTTGCGCCATATCTGAGTAGTCTGGGAATGTCCTTTGCGCCGCGATATATGACAGGCCAAGCACTGATCCCCACTCGCTGATGGCATCCATTTTCTCCGCTACCTGCATGACCTTATGAAAGGACAATGCCGAAACATCGAGCGTCTTGAGAAACCAATCATAGTTCAGGTCTCCATAGCCCTTTTTCTTGCGAACATTGGGGCTCATACCTATGGAATGCAGCACAAAATCAATCTTGCCACCTAGAGTATCTATGGATTGGGTAAAGAGCTTTTCGAGGTCTTCCAGGGAGGTAGCATCGGCAGGGATGATTTCAGCATTGCATTTTTTGCCAAGCTCGTTGATGGCACCCATTCTCATGGCAATAGGTGCGTTAGTCAGTGTGAATGTTGCACCTTCCTCATGGGCTTTTTCAGCCACCTTCCAAGCGATGGAGTTTTCGTCCAACGCGCCAAAAATGATTCCTCTTTTTCCTTTGAGCAGATTATAAGCCATGTGATATTTTTTTTGAGCCACAAAAATAACCAAATGGGTCTAAGGACATAAGCAATTGTCCGTCGATGTTGGTGAGTCTGGTGTGAAGCCTTATTAGTAAGGCTTCACACCAGACTCTATTAGAAATCATCCCAATAGTGCCTAATGTTTGTGTGCGACGCTGTGCGTGCCACTGGCTAGTAGCAGTAAAATATTGAAATCTGCTGGTGCTCACAAAGTATCAGAATGGCACTGCGTTCAGAAAGATAAAAACTCCTGCGAGCTGAAGTCAGTAAAAAGCACTACTAATTCCCAGCGGCTGATTCATGGTGATGCTTTGCACTGAAGTCTGTAAAGTGGCAGTTGTCGCATTCGTGCTAGCGACTGTTAGAAGCTGTTTTTTTTGCCCAAGCTTCTTTTACCCTGCTAAGTTGACTATCTATCATTCCATCAAGGTCAAATGAATCGATAGGTCTAAACTCTCTCGGCATATGCTTTTCATTAAGATTTGTTAGCTCTTTCACAATTCTTTGGCCCTGTTGAGTACCAAGCATCTCATAAATTGGTTCATCTGAGTTACGATGACTGGTTACAAATATTGTTCTGAGTTCGCTATCAAAAGTTCCGAAAAGATAGATTTCATCTGCTTGTTCTTCGTTATAATGGAGAGTACTCCAAACAGAAAGGTAGGTGAGATCCCACGCTTGATTTTTGCATCTTGAAATTAGTAGACTGAAGTCATTTTTTAGTTTCTTGAAGGTTTTAACCTTTCCTGTAACCAATAAAGGAAAGTATATTATTGTATATCGACATATTAAGATGTTCCCGTAAACCCATCTGTAGAAATTGATAATCTTCTCTTCCTTAGAAAGTTCAATATTCAAGAACAGTTCAGCTATTTTGAGCATTTCAAGAAAGTGCATTTGGAAGTGATCTGATTCTTTGTAGAAAGAGTACTCATCAAATTCTTTTAGCTCTAGTATTGGAATTGTCTTTCGCCTATTAAGGGCTAAATCCAGCCAAGTGTTTGCGGGATAATGATCGTATGTTTTTAGAAAGATATTGTTTTCTTGTGTTGCTTCGATATTCCCTTTTTTCCAGTTAGCGTACTCTATTAGTGCAAATCCTGAGTTCAGAAGAATATTGTTAAATCGGCTCCAAAGCATAATGGATGAAATTGCTATTCTAGCTTTATAATCTTCTAATTCACCTGTTTTGACCAAGGTTAGCAAGTAAGAAAGAAGGTTACGGTCTAATAGAACCGTAAATTTTTTTCCTTTGTAGTCTGTAAAATCAAGTTCACCTGTAGGTGAAATATTAGGATGAAGAATTAACTGATTTCCGTTGATGAAGTCCGTTACCTGTTCCAGTTCACTTTCCTTAATTCTTAAAATGTCCATTTTGATGAACTGTGCTTAGCCACTATAGCTTCTAACGTCCATGTATGAGGCGTGTGCTCTCACTTTATGGATGGCACTAAAGTAGTGAAGTCTGCCGGTGCTTCCAAGGTTTGAAGAAAGCACTGCGTTTCGGAAGTGGAAAAATCCCGCAAAGTAAAAGTCTCCAAACAGCAAAGAACTCTCTCGGCGGCAGACGAAACGGTCAAGTCCCGATACAGCTTGTAGAAAGCACTAAAGCACATGCCTTCATACATATTGTTATATGCCTGTCTTTGGCTTAAATGAGTCAATGAATTTGGCTATTTCGCTGTTGTCCACCTGCCAATTTGGTTCGTTCGTTACACCTTGAAGGATATATATGTTAGATTCAGTTGACATGATTTCAGTTAGTCCTCTGAAAGTTGATGTGTCCCTATCTACTTCTGTTAACGCTCGCTCAGTTCTTCCGTCAAGTGAGTCAATCGAGATCAAGTTAAATCGGAATTTATCTTCCTTACCTTTGTTAAGAACATGTTCCCATTGTTCGATCAAGTTAGTTCTGATCGTGCTTCTTGGCTCAACCTTTACTAGTAGTGATGTTACCAAAGTTGAGTCGTCAGAAACGGAGATAGCAAACAAGCGTGATTTGTTATCAAGCGTTTTGTACCAGTATCCTGTTGGAAGTTGAACTGAAAATAGGATGTCCTCGAAAATCAGTGGTTCTTCTGAGTATTGAGAGAGTTCAGATAGAAGTTGTTCTGGAGTAGTTGTTGGTTTGTTGAAAATGTAATCTCGGTTGCTATATAAGTAGATGCTAGTTGAGATCGCAATCAAAATGAGCGTTACCCAAACGGGACTCTTTCTGTATGATTCCTTATGTTTCTTGCGGGTTTCAAAATACTGTTCGTTGAGTTTGTTCATTACACTTGGCTAGTAGCATTCTGGCATATAACTAACGTGCAACCACACCCGGGTGTGGTTATTTACCATTCAAATATAGCCGTTATCGATTAACTTTTTTGGAGCTATTGATTCATTGCTGTTATCACAAGTAAGTCAAATTTACCTACATACCTGATCGTCATAAACTTCTTTTTCACATCATAAACAAAGATCAGACTCCGTTTAGTACAATTCCCTTTTCAGATCTTAATTAAGATGATAATGAAGACTTAATCGGTTTGCTATCCGGATATACCCGTTTGTAAACGGATATATCCGGATAATAATTCGTTTTGAATTAAAGTTTACAAAGTGATCCCGAAGCTTTCCAAAACTCCCAAACAAAAAGTGCCCGAATCACTTCGGGCACCTAGCATAGTAGTCAGCACTTATCAACCATTTGCTACTACGTCTTTGAATTTTGATTTAGCTGGAGTGTTTAGTCCAGTTCCTCCCCTGATTCTCCTTCTTCTTCATGACCTTCGCCACATTCTTCTTCCCATTCATCCCACTCTTCGCCGAGGTCGATTTCCTCACTTTCGCCATCTTCGGTCAGCACCACGATATTGTCACAAGTGCCATCGCCATAGTTGATAGCGTAAGTCACCGTAGTCTGATCAAATGTATAGCTTCCGGATTCCAAACCACTCACGAATATGAATACATCGCTTTCGTCGCAGTTGAAGTCGAGTACCAGAGGGGTATCTATGTTAGAGTTCCAGGTTTCGCCGCTACTTACTGACACGCTTTCCGATCCGGACTCGACCACATAGCCTGTCTCATCCATGCTTTCCGCACCGTTAACATCAATGTACACCTCTATAGTACCTTCTTCTTCATCAGTGAATTTCTCATTTAGATCTGCTGAGTAGGAGTACCTCATAGACCAATTCATAGAGTCTGTCTCATCCTCCGTCCAGGTACCATCGTAGGTTTCTGTACCGTTGATCTCCCAGTCCTCACCACCAAATGCCACAAATTCGATGGTATTACTAAAGGTATCATCGGTATACGAACCTCTTTCGATCAGCTTCCCTTTGAGCACCTCGTCATCTACTTCGCAGCCATCTCCAAAGTCCAGGATGTATTCATATGTGCCATCGGCCTCGTCCTCGGTAAAAGTCTCAGTGAAGCAAGAGGTATTGAGCGAATCTTCCGCAGCACGAGCGTTCGCATGTCCGCCGCCAGACCTGATGGCGCGCATGGTTTGCAGGGGAGAAGCAGTAGATCGTCCGTTTACCGCATTGTCATTGAGCTGGCTAAAGATAAATCCCATGGGACCGCCTACACCTGACCCTCTCATGTACTCTTTCACACTATTGGTGCCAAATAAGAATTGGTCTCCATTGACTGATGTCCTTCCGTCTGTCGGAGTACCTATATCTTCACCATCAGCAGATTCCTCGCAAGACCAGAATCCTACGATCATTAGCGCCATCAAGGCAACAAGCAATTTATTCGTTTTCATATCTGTTTTTTTTAAGGTTTGTATCTGATACAGAATCCCTAAAAATTACCCTACCTCAAAAATTGATTTTTTTAAATATTTTTTTGGATTGCGGTAAGAATCCTAAAAACGAAGGTTGACAAACACATTTGGAGTGATGCCCAGCAAGTTGAGATTGATTGGGAAGAC
>JAHCMJ010000297.1 GCA_019192485.1 Cyclobacteriaceae bacterium HetDA_MAG_MS6
CAGATTTTGCATTCTTCAAATTGATCACCGACAGTCTTAAAATCAAATTTCTCATAAAGTGGAACAGCGTCGAGCTGAGCGTGCAGATAAAGTTGCCGACCTGCTCCCATAGTGCTATGTATATCTTTCAAAACGGCATCAACAAGTGCTGATCCAAGACCCTGACCGCGCCAAGATTTCTTGACAGCAAATCTCTCTAGCTTAATTCCTTTTTGTGTCTCCCGCCATCTGGCTGCTCCAATGGCTTGTTGCTCAACGTCCAGCGCTACAAAATGGATGCACCTATCTTCAAACTCATCAAACTCTTCTAATCGACTTACCTGCTGTTCGACAACGAAAACCTCCTCCCGTATCGCAAAGGCCTTTTTTCGCAACTCATCGGAAGTCGCCTTCTCAATCCTGAATTTTGCGCTCCTCATCATGACTTTTGTATGCCTTGATAATGCTCTTGACCAATCTGTGTCTTACGACATCCCGATCATCCAGCTCTACGAAACCTATCCCTTTGACATCCTTGAGCACTGCCAGAGCCTCAATCAATCCAGACTTCTGTTTCCTAGGCAAATCAATTTGAGATCTATCGCCGGTAATGATCACTTTCGAATCCGGCCCCATCCTGGTCAGAAACATCTTGATCTGCATGGGTGTGGTATTCTGAGCTTCATCCAAAAGGATATAAGCATTATTGAGTGTTCGGCCTCTCATATAGGCAAGTGGAGCTATTTCGATAAGGCCATTTTCACGATAATATTTCAGTTTTTCGGACGGTATCATATCATTCAAAGCATCATATATAGGACGTAGATATGGGTCGATTTTCTCTTTCAAGTCACCAGGTAAGAAACCTAAGTTCTCGCCAGCTTCTACGGCTGGTCGTGTAATGATAATTTTACGAACCTCCTTGTTTTTTAACGCCCTGACTGCCAATGCCACGGAGATATAGGTTTTACCTGTACCCGCTGGGCCAATAGCAAAAACAAGATCATTCTCTTGCACCTTGTCTACCAATTCTTTCTGATTGGTAGTTTTCGGCTGGATCTTCAGACCTCTATTACCAAATACTAAAACCTCACCTTTCTGAGGTTGATGTGAGGACTGCTCCTCATGGATGTAGCTGACCACATTCTCATGTGTGACCTTGCCAAACTTGTTGTAGTGATTGAGTAACGAATCCAGGATCTCATCGATCTTGACAATCTGAGGTTCGGAACCTTGTATTCGTATCTCATTTCCTCTGGAAATAATTTTGCTGTCGGGAAAGGCCGAAGCGATCTCTTTGATATTTTGATTTTCGACTCCCAGGAAGTCTATAAGTGACACATTGTCAAGCGTAAAAACCTTTTCTAGCAAACGTTTATTGGTTTTAGTTGATGGTTAAAAAGAGCAGGTATTAATTTGTATTTTTGATCACAAATTAAACAAATAATTCTTGTTGCACTCATGGCACTAGTGACATTTATGTCAGATTTTGGGGAGGAAGATCACTATGTTACCGTGGTAAAAGCTAGCTTACTTAAGGTCAATCCTAGCTTGCAAATCATTGATATTAGCCATCGGATCAACCCCTTTGACATTGCGCATGCGGCATATGTACTTAAAGGTGTCTATCGGGAATTTCCCAAGGGTTCGGTGCACCTAGTCGCGGTAGATCCAGTGATGAAAGGTGCCAGCAAATTGATCGCCGTAAAAGTGGAAGATCACCTCTTCGTCGGTACGGATTCTGGCCTATTCAGCTTGATCAGTGATCAACCGATAATGGCAGCGGTAGAACTGAACACACTCAATCCAGTTGCATCCACCTTCAGAGCCAAAGACATATTAGCACCTATTGCTGCAAATTTGGCAAGTGGTCAAAACATCCATGAACTTGGTAAACCTCTTATGGAAATCCAAAAGCTGATCCCAAGACAGGTCAAGCTGACCAAAAGAGAAATTGCTGGAAATGTAATCCGAGTAGACTCCTATGGCAATCTTATCACCAATATTCGTAAGGATGATTTTGAAAAAATCCAGGAAGTAAATGGTGGAGCGCCATATGAGGTAAGGTTTGGCCGAGAGCAGTATCAAAAGTTACATTCGGCTTTTGGTGATGTGGACCCTGGGGAGTGCTTCGTGTTTTTCAACTCAGACTGCTATCTTCAAATTGGCATCAACAAGGGACACGCATCCGACCTACTAGGTCTTCGACTGGATGCTCCGGTATTTATCAACTTCGAGATCTGATGCTTATCAGAATTGTAAGAATGACCTTCAAACCTGAAGAAGTTGAAAATTTCAAGTCAATCTTCAACGAAGTACAACCTACCATTGCCGATTTCGAAGGATGCTTACACGTTGAGCTTCTTAGAGATAGCAAAAACACAAATGTGTTTTATACGTTAAGCCATTGGCTTGATGAGAAGCGTTTGAATCAATATAGAGATTCAAATTTTTTTCGGGCTACCTGGGGTAAAACCAAAGTACTCTTCGCTGATAAACCGACCGCTTACTCGCTGCTCAAATAGACGAAGCTGTTTTGGGGTAAACCTCATAAACCTCAGTCTTGTGATCTTTCCCTCTGAGCACCAGGTCGCTTACAAACTGGACCGTTAATCGTTGATTGGTTTCAAAAGCTCGGGACAAGGATGATGTAGTGAGCAATCGCTTTTTCATTTTGCTACAGAGCTCCAATACTCGTGAAGCAGTATTGAGCACATCGCCATGATAAGCCAGCTCCTTTCTTTGCTGCCCTAGTTCTGTGACAATCACCTTGCCTGCATTGATAGAAGCTTTGAATGTGGGGAAAACCCCAAATTTCTCTTCATAATTACTCCTATTACGTTCCAATAATCTTTCAAACGCTAAGTAGAGGAAAGCTGGTTTGCTATGATCTTTAAGCTGCTGCATATTCCAGGTTACCACGGCCTCATCTCCAACATATTGATACACCTCAGCATCGTAGTCTGGCAGTAGAATAGATAGGTCACTAAAGCATTTGTTTAGAAATCGGCTGTACCTGGTATGTCCAAGATCTTCGGCAATTTTCGTAGATCCATCCAGGTCTATAAACATAAAAATACGATCCTCCTCGACTGGTTCACGATATTTGCCTACAATGTAATTGACCAGTATACCATGACCAAAACGATTGCCTATAGCCCTGAAGAAATTGAGGGCCAGCCCCAGAATCATCAGATAGAGGTATAAGGTAATAAACAAGGTACCTGTAAGAAATGCCCAAGTCTCCTGAGCAGATCTCAAGATCTGTCCAAAGACTACGAGATCAGCCAAAGTATGCACCAGTACCAGACTACCAACAATGCAGCAAGAAAACGTAATTAAACGCAGAAGGCTCATCCAGAGGTGTGCCAGCCTGGATGAAAGCATGGGGAAAAGACGATACTCTAAGAAACTAAACCCCAGACCTATCAGTAAACCAGAAAAAGTTGGGGCTACCCAATTGATATCGTAAACTTCGGCCGGCACGTAAATACCTAATTCATTCAGCCCTGCCAATTTGAGATACACAAAAAGATTTGCCCCCAAAGAGAACCCAATGACCAATAGCGCCACATCAGCTTGCTTTGGGTATTTTTTGATAAGCGAAAGCATGACTGACTAGGTTGGCGACTACTGTTTTACAGGCACTTCAAGCATAACCTCAAACTCATCCCCGACCATAAAGCCAATAATAGGTCCTAGGATTTCAAAATCCTTTCTATTCACGGTGAAACCGCCCTTAAAAAGGGCTTCGTCACCCTCTTGAAAAAAAGTGAAAGGAATGTTCATTTCTTTTTTCACACCATGCATATCTAATGTGCCAGACACTGAAAATTCTCCGGTGTTTGATAATGCCGAAAACTCCTCAGAACTAAATCGGATAGTCGGATACTGATCTGCATCAAACCAACTATTGCCTCTAGCATGCTTGTCTTTTGTTTTGTTCCCGGTAGAAATAGTGGCAACTTGCACTTCGACGTCAAACTTGGACCGGGATAAATCTTCTGAGTAAAATGTAATTTCACCGGTCAAATTGCTAAATGATCCATTTGCTGCATTTCCGGAAAATTTGATTTCATAGCCCTCCATAATGTTCCAGGACTGTGCCAGAGCTATTGTCGGCAAAGTAGCTATGAGAATGGTAAGTACTTTCATTTTCATGATCTCTTTCTTTTTCTTTGATAATGACTTTGGCAAGTGGTGCAGGTGATTTGCCACACATCAGCTCTACCTCCACCAACTTGTCCAAAATCTAACCATAGCATTCTAATTGTTCATAAATCTTACTTCAAGCTCGATATTAGATGATCCGACTTTGAATTTCGATTTTTCAAAACTCGGTTTACCAAAGCGCATCATATTAGACGCACCAACAGGTTCTTTAGGGAATCCCACAAAATTCTTATCGATCACATTATTTTTATTCTTATCATGTGCCACCATAACAGCATACTCCCCTTCCTGCACATCATAAAAGCTGTGATTCACATTTCCCTTCTTCGCGGGTACGACCGCCCTTTTTACCGGTGTTCTATTAGAAAAAGAGTCCGCATTATCGAAAAGCATGATGATCACCTGACCTTCATCACTTCCAACTTCCTTTACCTCGATATCTACTCGACTTTGGCCGGAGGCAATCAATGTTATGCCAAGTGCCACCAAGATGCCAACTGCTATTATCAATGTTCGCCTCATCTTACAGTTTGTTTGTTGGTGCCAACCTGCCACTTAATTGCAACAGGTTTACCTCAGATTGCTTCACCTGATACGTAAGGTCATTGATCCGGTTTTTGGCTGCCAACAGGTTGAGTTGCGCCGTCCGAAGATCGGACTCATCGACTAATCCCAACTTGTAGTCCTCATGGGTCTTCTCGTAGTTACGTTCGAAAGTCTGCAAGTTGGACCGCTCAATTCGAAGTCTCATTTTATTCATTTCATATCGACTATAGTCATTGCGCAATGCTGTCTCCAAGCTCAAAGAGGTCTGCGCTTGAGAAGTCTTTTGTTGCTCTAGAGCGACCGTGGCATTTTGCTTCTGGATCTTATTAGCTCCTCCCGTAAATAACGGTATATTAAGCGATACCCCAATGTTAGGCCCCACTACACTATTTTGTTGGATAAAGCTCGCATCGTCCTCCGAATCAAAGTAGGAAAGATTAGCGTAACCATTCAGCTTGGGAAGAAAATTGGACTCACTGATCTTCATGCCATACATAGCATGATCTACGCCACTCCCTGATAGTTTAAGTTGAGTGTTGCTGATCTTCATTTCTTCCAGTAGCTGGTCATAATCCAAAGTTTCGCTCAATTCGATGCTCTCCTGAACCTTAAACTGCACCTCCGATGATCTGGCCATCAGAAGGTTGAGGTTTCGAAGGCTACTTTGATAGTCTATCAATGTAGTTTGATAATTCGCACTATCCGTATTTAGGTCAACCAGGCTTTGAAGTTGACGAATTGAATTCGCCGTACCAAATGTTGCGTCTGTTCTTATTCGTGCAAGCCTATCTAATGATATAGCCATATTTTCAGCCTCAATGCCCAACTTAGCCTGAAGCCTTGCAGCATATAAGTAATTGGTCACTGTGCTGTTAATAGTCTGCTCCATTACGGCAAGAAGCTTGAGCTCACTCATGGTATGAGCATTTTGCAACTGCCTGAAGCGGTACTTACCAAGGAATCCATCGAAAATCGGCATTGTAACCTGAGCCTTTAAGGATATGTCTTGAGAGGTACCATCAAGTTCTATAGGAGGATTAGGACCTTCGCCTC
>JAHCMJ010000298.1 GCA_019192485.1 Cyclobacteriaceae bacterium HetDA_MAG_MS6
GGGCAATTCTACTAGATACAATACCGGATCCTTGGAGGCTTTTTTTGCGCCCCATTAGTATCAGATCCACATCCTTGACCTTGCTGAGCTTCAACATCTTCTCGATAGGATTACCTTCCTTGACGATGCAGACAGTTTCCACAGCCGAACCTTCAAAATGTTGGTCAACATTCTTCTGAATGTCCGTCTCAATACTGTCATCCAAAGGATCTAGCAGACCTGGATACTCTTTCAGAAGGTCATCGGGAAGTTGCAAATCTTTAGCAACGTGTACAAAAAAGATTCTTTCCATAGGAAACACCTTGCTAATCATGGCTGCATATTGGACAAGATGATCATCCATCTCTGTCAGGTCTAGACCGACCAATGCTGTTTTATAGGGTTTATACTTGTTCTCTTTCATCATCCTTGGTTTACAATACTTCAGCGTATTCTTTCCATGATACTACGCTTGTTGTTTATCCAATTTACGTCTGTATTCACAGCAATCAAAGAATACCTCGTATCAAAAAGAGCGACGCGAAGGCAATAATGGCATAGAGCTCAGGAAATACTGCAAGGATCAGCGCTCGTCCAAACACATCGTTACCTGAGCCAATGCTATCGATACTATTTGCGCAAACTCGACCTTGATACATGCCTGAGAATAGTCCCGCGAGACCTAACGCCAGTCCTCCGCCTAAGATTCCTGCTCCTTGCAACAGGGTCATGCCAGGATTGATCAGGTCCTGAAGAATAAAAAATCCGGCAAAACCATAAAGACCTTGAGTACCAGGTAAGGCGCTTAAGACGATAAATGAGCCAAACGCCTCCGGGCGTTTTTTCAATGCTCCAACGGTGGACATGGCCCCGATAGCTGTACCCATGGCGCTTCCACAACCTGAGAGACCTACCAATAAGCCAATTCCTATAAATGCGAGAGTTAAGGGTAAAGCTTCCATAATGCTATTTTGAATGTGATACTTTGATTTTGTGAAGGGGTTTGTAGGGTATGCCCCCGCCTTCAAATTGGGCATTGTTATAAAATTCGACAAAAGTGAGCCTAAGTGGATGTACAAAGGCACCTAGTGCTGCTAAAGCAAAATTGAGGCTATGCCCTATCAACAAGAAAACGACACCTAGCAATACGCCCCACCAGTTATCGCCCATGATCTGCATTCCTATCTGATTAACCACCAGACCAAGTACAGATGAAGCCACACCCAGCGCAAACAACCGGACGTAGGAAAGTACATCTCCCAAAATACCTGTGAGGATAAAAAAGAGTGGTAAAAACCCACTTAATGCCCGACGAAAAACAGGCAATCCCATGTCATGAAAGAACACCACCAGTAGTACTCCTACAGCAAGTGTAATTCTCCTAACATTAACAAAAGGTTTCAATGCTACCACATCTTGCATATCGGCCAAAAACATCCAAATCAGAGCGACGACCATCAGCAGTTTTCCTAGCTGCGGCAATCCTTCTTGCAGACTTTTATACCGTACCTTATTGACAATTGATACCACAATACCTGTCAGGATTTGGACCACACCTATCAACAACGCCACATTGAAGGCGTTGAAAATAACACCTCTATCATCAGGAATGACCACGTACTGAGCGAGGTATTGGAAAAACAAATTGGCCTCCGGAGTAGTAATAGGTAAGCCAAAGACACTTCCTGATTTGACCACTCCCATGAGCGTAGTGATGACTCCCAGAATTATCCCCAGGACGGCTAAGTTTCGTGATGACCTTAGGAAAGTAAACCAACCTACCAGGGCACCAGTACCCAAGATCAATCCGTAGCCAGCATCGCCAAGGCAATAAGCAAATAGTATGGGGTAAAAAACAGCTATGAAAGGCGTAAGGTCCATTTCATAGTATGTTGGCAACTGGAAAATGCGGGTAATGGATTCGAACAACTTTGGGTACTTCGGATTCTTTAATAAGACCGGTACTGAATCACCCCGCCTTGGATCGCGAAAAACATAAGCCAGGTTTTCCTCCCTCATAAAATGCTGTAATCGACCTTCCATATGAGTAGGAAACCACCCCGCCATATGCAGGATGGAGCCCTCTGCGTATTCCTCATAACTCCCGTCGGCTTGGTTCAAAAGCCATAGATTCTCTACCTTGGTCCATTCTTCAGAGAGTAATGGCAAATACGGAGCATAACTCAACATGGTGCGAGCTCTCTCAACTTCTCTATCTGCCACATGCTTTTCCCTGCTCTGAATAGTCCGGGCACTCGTGACAGGGAGATCCACCTCTTCGAAAGGAAGTGAAATTGGTTTATTGGCTGATACAACAACCAGATACAATCGATCAGCTCCCTCATGGACAACCTGGTACGTTAATTGGGATAGATCTACTTTGTTGAATTCCTTTTTGTCCGCCACATAAAAGGACACCTGGATGCCGGATTGTACAAGTCTTGACAACTTTTCCGCATCAAAGCTTCCCCATGGCAGTAGTTTTTGCCTGATCTTGCTCAGTGTTTCCGTTTCTTGTCGATCGCTCTCTCTCTGATGCATACATTGTACTACACCCTCTATGACTTGGGCCACCGAGAGGCCTTGCGAACTAGGTTCTTGACTGAAATCCGTATCAGAAACGTATTCCTCAACGAATGCTATAACCTTAGTCAAGCGGGACTTCTGTAACTCCAGCTCTTCTATTCGCTCATTCCTAAAATCGTCATTGAGCTCCAGGTGGATTACCCCAAGCTCCTGAAGCATCTTAGTGATCCGGTCTCTATCATGATGATGAAAAAGAAGGTCCATTTTCTTGAAAGTGGCTTTCATCCTACAACCCCCTTTCTTTTACGTTTCTTGACGATCTTTTGTCCCGCTTTTGAAATGTTCTCCTTGTCCTCTAAAAAGCGCTTAATTTTAAGAATGGCCTCTTCATAAGCAGGTATCTGTACCTTCTCGTAGAGGTTTACTTTTTGAGTGGTCTTCTTTCTAGCGGTATTGAGGGCTGTAGTTTGTAGTGTTTTCACATGGATCTCAATACCCAGTTTTATAGCCTGCTGTAGCACGTCGATACCAGCTGGAATCCAGGCCGGCAGGTTCTTCCAACTCATTTCTGCTACCAGGAAAGAGATCTCTCCTACATCTGGCACCTTTACCCCGACTATCTTTTTTTCGTGGATACCTGGATTATCTAGTGACAAGATACTTGGAAACTCACCCCAAAACGGTTGGAAGTCTGTCAGTCTTTCATGTAGTTTCACTTGAGCCTCTTCAAGCTCCCGCAACTCTTGTTTTGCTTGTTTTTCCTCCTTTCTTAGTGCCGTTTCTTTGTTTTTCAAAATAGGTAGTGCATTCTCTCGAATGGCTAGTTGTCGTCGAAATTGCTGAATGGTTGTTTTGTTATAGTGAAATTTCAACGCCATGGCACTACATCTGATGTTCTACCTCTTGCTTGGTCTCGGTAGATACCCAGTATTTATCAATCAATTCCTCCTTGATACCTACCTCATACTTCTCAAAGTACTTCTCAAAAAGGTACCACCCAGTGTCCAGCATTTCATCAATAGATATATTGATATCTACAGCCAGGAGCTTCATTGCATACTCTTTTGAAAAACTCAGGCACTTTCTATCGTATTCATTTAAATCAAAGCCATTATCTCTTTTCGTTTTAGCATCCATGGCATCGGCATATAGCCTGATGAGCGCATTCATCACCTGTGGATGATCCTCTCGAGTTTTTTTGCCTATCACATTTTGCTTGAGTCGGGACAAACTGCGAAAGGGATCAACTATGACTTTACCGATATCCGTATCATGCTTCAGAAACAGTTGGCCTTCAGTAATATATCCGGTATTGTCGGGGATGGCATGGGTGATGTCTCCATCGTTGAGCGTTGTCACAGCCATAATCGTGATCGATCCCCCATGCACAAATTGCACTGACTTCTCGTAGATACTTGCTAACTCGCTATACAATGAACCTGGCATAGCGTCTTTAGAGGGAATTTGATCCATTTTGTTAGCTACTATGGCAAGCGCATCTGCAAACAAGGTCATGTCTGTAAGAAGTACCAGCACGTGTTGCTGCTTATTATTAGCAAAATACTCTGCCGCGGTACACGCCATATCGGGAATCAATAGTCGCTCAAGGGGAGGATCCTGAGCGGTGTTGATGAACGATACGATCTTGTCTAAGACACCTGCCTGTGAAAAAGTATTTTTGAAAAAGAGATAATCATCATTTGACAATCCCATGCCTCCCAGGATAATCTTGTCAGCTTCCGCTCGCATGGCTACTACGGCCAGAACCTGGTTATAGGGTTGATCAGGATCAGCGAAAAATGGGATCTTCTGACCCGTAACAAGTGTATTATTGAGATCAATGCCAGCAATGCCTGTAGCCAATAGCGTAGATGGCTTGGCTCTTTTGACTGGATTTACAGCACTTCCTTTTATGAGTCTGGACTCACCTACTAGCTCCGGACCGCCATCTATAGGTTCTCCGTAGGCATTGAGGAATCGTCCTGCCAATAGGTCATCAACCTTGAGCATGGGTGCTTTGCCAGAAAAGACCACCTCAGATCGGGAAGATATCCCCTCCGTACCCGAGAATACTTGTAAAGTCACCTGCTCGCCTACCACACTGATGACCTGGGCGGGTCTATTGCCGACCCAGGCTAGCTCCCCATACCGCACACCCTCCGCACAGACCTGGCAGGTAGCTTTTGTGATACTGGTAATCTCCGTATAGATCCTCTGAAATGCTTTTGTTTTCATAAGTGATTAGATTCAAGTGCCAGGCTATCATCAGTTTTGTGCTGCTTCATCTCGACCTGTAGTGCCGCTTCGTGCTTCTTAAATGCTGAAGATTTAAAATTGGCATAGTTCATTTGACGAAGTAGATTAATCAATTTCTTGAAATAGGTGCCTACTTCTTCGAACTCTGAAAATTCAAAATCCTGCTCCGCAATTTCCATGACCGTATTGAGCATATATTGCTGTCTTTCGATGGGTGTATTCATATCTACCTCATCAAAAGAATCTTGCTGAATCAGAACAAAGTCAATCAGTTCGCTTTTCCAGAAATCGACATGATATCCAATCGGTACGGCATCATCACCGAGGATATTGATCTGATCTCTGGCTTCCAGACCATTTCTCACTAGATCTTTTGACCTCTTGACCAGCTTTACCCAGTCTTTTTGAATGTTGCTATCGGTATCGGAAACAAACTCAGGATAGTCTAGATATTTTGAATAGGAAGCAAGCGAGTCAATGGCCGGGTATCTCTTGGCATCAGCACGTTTTTGGGATAATGCATAGAAACACCTGGCCACCTTACTAGTGGATTCTGTTACGGGCTCTTTGAAGTTGCCTCCTGCAGGCGAAACTGTACCAATAAAGGTAACCGAGCCGTTCGTTTCATTATTAAGTTGAACCAATCCGGCGCGGCTATAAAAATTGGCAATGGTAGCTGGAAGTTCCACTGGAAAGGCATCCGGACCGGGTAACTCTTCCAACCTGTTGGACATCTCACGCAAGCCCTGAGCCCACCTGGATGTAGAGTCTGCCAACATCAGCACCTTCAGCCCCATACATCGATAATACTCAGCCAGAGTCATTCCTACATAAACTGAAGCTTCTCTGGCAGCTACAGGCATATTGGAAGTATTGCAAATGATTGAGATCTTCTCATCCAATTTGCGACCTGTTGCCGCGTCTATGAGCTGCGGAAATTCCGTAAAGATCTCAACCACCTCATTG
>JAHCMJ010000299.1 GCA_019192485.1 Cyclobacteriaceae bacterium HetDA_MAG_MS6
CATGAAAGAAGAATTAGAGCGGCACTTGAATACTGTATGCTAGCTTTTTTAAGCAATTATGAGAAGAGACCAGCCGAAGTGGTTCATCATTTCACGCCACCAAAAGGGGGCTTCAAAGTGGACTCAAGGCTTGGACAATGGTTCAATCTGGTGACGGTAAAGGCAATGCGAAGCGCTTACTTTGCAGGTTATGGCATAAGCTATACAGGTTTTGTCGATAGCAAAAAAGGTTGGATCAGACCCTATGAGACCTCTTTTGAAGTAGGTTGGTCTAGGACCGGAATTGCTGAAGAAAATGGTTACAAAAATGTGAATTCCTATGTGTTTCGGCCGGAGCTATACTTTTTTTACAAAAGGCTCTTTCCAGGAGTATATGCTTCTATGAGTACCAATGTACCTGTGGGCTATGAAATACTTCAAAACTTAGATGACAGTAACTCCTGGAATTTCGTCATTGGAATCGGGGCAAGCCAGGGGATCAGAATTATTCCCTGGAGAAAAAAGGGATTGGTCTTAGGACTTGATTTTTTCCAGCAGTTTGAAACCTCGGAAGTTTATCGGACTGATCTTGGATTTGAACTGGTTATAGGTGCTAGCTTTTGAGTATAGCAATTTTTACTAGGAGCAACTTCATTTTAATAGGAAGCCAACAAGCCAATGTGAAGGAATAGAGAATCTCAAAATATTCAGCGTACTATACATTTCTGTCTTGAGATCGAAATAATGTCTTTTAAGATAGCTTTTCGTATCCCTATGCCTTTTAGCTCATTAGCGAGAGTATGTGTTTAGCTGTTAACTACGTCCATAGTACTGCCTGAAGACTTGCTCATATTGAGCTGCAAGTTCGGTCTCTCCAGCAGCTCGGAAGGCCCTTACAATTTCATTGAGGGTCAATAGCCGTTGCTGTAGTCCATTTCTTCCCGCCGTACTTCCTCCTTCGTCTAAGACAAAACCCAACCACTCTTCAGCTCGTGTGCCAGCTTTCTCAGCGATGTCCAGGGCGAGATCTCGTTCTCCGACTTCTAGCAGCAGACTGATCTGCTGTACGTTGAATATATCATATGGAATAGATGCATCAGGCATTACTTCCAGACACTTCAATAGTACATTTTTGGCCTTTTCTATCTCCCCTGCATTGATGAGGGACTGGGCAAGAGCATTGAAAGCCGATCTATGATTGGTGCAGAAGCTCCTGTAGTCCTCAGAATAATACACCGAAGGGTTGTTCAACTCTTTCCAATGAAAGTTGTTCATGAGGTTATCATACATCACTTCATTATTGATCAGGTACCCGCCCCCGCCAGGATTTTTGATAGGCATCAGACGATAGGTAAGCCCCTCTTGTACGACGTGTTGCCTCAAGTCAAAGTTGATACTATTGATAGAGGTAGTATTGAAGTAGATGGGCCGTTTCCACTCAGTGTTGACAATCAGGTCAATGATGGCCAGATCCTTTTTTTCTAGCCCACTACCCGTGATTCTCCAAACCAGTTTGTCAGTAAGGTGTTGGCTCAGTTCGTCAGTTTCTGTAGGTAAGATATTGAGCTCACTAAACTGTGACTGGTCTACGTTCACAAACATACTTTTAGCCGGAACACGATTATAAGCGCTTACCGCCGTTGGCACTCGCAACCCTGGGTGTTCCCTTTTGATCAGGTTGAGATACAACTTGGCATTGATGGCACCTTTAATGTTTTGATCCTCAATTACAGGTAGGTAGTCATTCAGTCCTCCTTGCTGATAGTTTTCTAGTGATAGGCCAAAGGGTAGAGCTTCGGATTGGTAAGCCTGCCTCGTCATTTGCTCAATATACCAGTCGGTGTTAAAATAGCTTAGGACAATTACCCGTACATCTGTCCGGTGACCTTCCACTTCCTGAGCATACCACAAGGGGAAGGTATCGTTGTCACCTCCAGTAAATAGGATGGCATTTGGGGCACAAGAGTCCAGGTAGTTTTTGGCAGCTTCTATTGAGAAATACCTGTTGGATCGATCATGATCATCCCAATTTTCGCTGGCCATGAGTACTGGCACTCCCATACAGAGTATTGCCGCGATTGCTGCGGAGAGCTTCTTCTCTTTGGTGAGCTGCCCGATTCCCTTATAAAGTGCTAACACAGCAAAACCAATCCATATAGCAAAGGCATAATATGACCCTGCATAGATGTAATCCCGCTCTCTGGGCTCCACTGGAGGAGCATTGAGGTACACTACCAGTGCTATTCCGGTAAGAAAAAACAGTAAGACCGTGACAGCAAAGTATTTAGGGTCAAACTTGTATTGAAAGAGGATACCTATGATCCCTAGCAGAAGGGGGAGCATGTAGTATACATTGCGGCCTGCATTATTGGCTAGCTCTGGAGGCAATTTTTTGAAAGCATCATTTAAACCCACCCAATCCGCGTCTTGTATATCTGATGCTCTGCCTGAGAAATTCCACATAAAATACCTGTAATACATGTGACCAAGCTGCCGAACAAAGAGGTATTGGATGTTGTCCGCGAAACTAGGCTTTTGACCAGGTTTTAATCCTGTGATCTGTTGATAGATCCGTTGGTGATTACCGTCAGGACTTTTACTGTACATTCTAGGAAAGATCGTCGTGTGCTTAGGATCATAGATGTAGTCGACTTTGTAATCTTTGATCTCATACTTACTCTCACCTTTCATGTAGATAGGATCACCCTTTTTCTGATCAGTCAACTCTGCCGTGTAATATTGCCCTTTGAATAGAGGGCGGTTACCATATTGCTCACGTTTCAGATAAGACACGTATGTCATGATGTCCTCAGGATTATTCTCATCTATAGGTGTATCGTAATTTGAGCGGATTAGGACAATAGCATAGGAAGTATACCCAATCATGATAAAGGTAAACCCTAGCAACACGGTATTCAGAATGAGTTTTTGCTTTTTGATAGAATAGAAAATGCCGTAGACAAGCGAACCGACAAATAATAAGCCAAATACAATTACCCCCGACCCAAAAGGTAATCCGATATTGTTGACGAAGAATATCTCAAAACCACCAGCTACCGAGGCCAAACCTGGAATCACTCCTATCATCACAATGAGAATAACCGCTCCTGCGATAACTAAAGTGGTAATAATCCCTTTTTTGGTGGGGCTATCATTGTAATTGAAATAGACGATCAGCGCCATGGCAGGGATCGTCACGAGGTTGAGCAAGTGGACTCCAATGGATAAGCCCATCATGTATGCAATGAGTAGCAGCCATCGAGTCCTTAACGATTCGTCTTCGAGTGTTTCCCACTTTAAGATAGCCCAGAATACGAATGCTGTAAAGAATGACGACATCGCGTAGACTTCAGCTTCGACTGCGGAGAACCAAAATGAATCGGAAAAAGTGAAAGCCAAAGCTCCGACAGCACCACTTCCGATGATGGCAATCAATTCACCGGTAGTTTCTTCACCTTTTTTGGGTTTTAGAATTCGCTTAGCCAGGTGGGTGATTGTCCAAAATAGGAACAGAATGGTAAATGCACTGCTAAGGACACTGAGCATGTTGACCCAATAGGCAATCTGGGTAACGTCATCTCCAGCGATCATCGAAAACAGCCGGCCTATCAAAAGGAAAAAAGGAGCTCCCGGAGGGTGTGGAACCTCCAGCTTGTAGGCTGTGGCAATGAACTCTCCGCAATCCCAAAAGCTGGCAGTAGGCTCAACTGTGATGGAATAGACCACCAGTGAGATTAAGAATGCAATCCAACCTCCAATAATATTTATCCTTTGGTATCCCATAATTGTGCAGTATACAGTCTGGCGAAATTAGCAATTAATGTATAATAAACGGTGGAGGCCCATTATGATTTACCGTTTTAACAATTTTTAGATTTTAGTGGTTGGCTGCCGATCTGTTATTCTGTCAGTGATCTTGATTCAATCAATATTTGATATAAATAATATCATTAAAAGTTTTTATTTATGTCATTTGCACTTAACTTGATGCTTCCAAAACACCAGCATATGTTAAGATTGCTATTGATGCTCCTATTGATTTTGTTTCTTTCTTTTTGGATTAGTCACCCCATATACGCGAGGCAGTTGATCGGTGATGTTTTTTTCACTATCGAAGAAGAGGGTATCATTTGTTTTGAATGGACTGATCTTATCATCCTACTTGGGATCACCTATTTCATGGCGATTGTCTTGGGTTACATCATTTTCCGCATAGGTAAGAAACGTTTTAAGCGCCAAATGGAAAAAGGGCTAAGGGAAATACTTATGAATCGCTAGAGTCTCCCAGGTCAATATCTAACTTGTCCTTGAGGAATCCTACGATTTGGTTTTGTTGCTCTAATAGCTTGATTACTTTGCTTTGACTTTCGTTGAGCTGCTGAATGAGTTTGGAAGACTTTAGCCGTATGGCTTCATATAGGTCTTCATCAATCTTGTCGCCGAGGTTGTCGATCAATTGCAGAATGTCATACTTGCCATATGGCGCTGCTTCCTCCTCTATGATGGCCAGATCTTGTTCGCCACCCCCATCCAGGACATAGTCATAGGTCGTATTGCAGATGACAATAAACTTTGAAAGCCAATCAAGTGATGGGGAGTTATTCCCATTTTCATAGGCGTTAACCACGCCGCGTTTAACGCCGGTAAGCTCTGCCAACCGTTGCTGGGTCAGATTGGCTTCGATTCTTTTTTCCTTGATTCTTTGAGGTATAGTTCGTGAGTAGCTGCTCATGTTTGGCAAGAATAAACCTACGAAGATTAAAAATACGACAACCTGATCAATCGGTTAAGAGAAAATTTGATTCTTATTTATATCCTAGTAGGTATAAGCCCAACCAGATGAAAAAGAATAAGGTGTATGAAGTGAGGACGACCAATACCGATATTTTCCATTTTTTTTTACTTAAATAAAATACCCCGACTGCCAAAAACCACGAATAAAAGAACTCAAATAGGTTTAAAGTTTTTAGCGGGTATAGCCAACGTCCGGTGGTGTTGACTAAGTTTTGTAATGAAAGCGGGTAGAATGCACTGTACTCATGATAGGTAGGATCATTGGCAATCACTGTAAACCAAAGCAGCTTAAGAAATTCAGGGATTAGAAAGATAAGTTCGGCAAACATGACCCATCGCCAAAGCGAATTGTAAGTGACACGATATCCAAACATGAAACACCCTGTCCAAATCAAAAATGCAGTTATCGTAAATTTCCAAGCCAGGTAAAGAGGGATGACAAAATACTGCAGGCCAAAGAAGATATCTAAAACCCAGATTTCACCGCGTTCCTCTAATACCTCAAAGGCGGCGATTTCATCAATGATAAAAATTCGCTTAAGTATAAAAAGAGCTGCGTACACAATGACCAACATCACAAAAAATAGAGGTGCATTGAAATTGTACCACTGTTGGAAGAAAACCTGACGTTTGCTAACAAGCCATTTCATGGAGGGGAATAAATAATGATTTCCTTATCTAGATCCAAATGGTTGCACTTGCATAGACTCGTTCATAGCTTCCTATCTTCGGGGTCTTTTCTATTAGCATAAAAGGAGAGTATTTCAACTTGATCCTCTTTGATTCTGAAGTAGATGCTATTGAGCTTGATTACTACTGCTCGACGGACTTCAGGGTGCTCATTAGAAACTTGAAAAAGGTAAGGGTTTTGACTAATTAGTTTTATTTTCTGCTCAACTGCTGTTGATAGCGCCTGAAGCTGTTGATC
>JAHCMJ010000300.1 GCA_019192485.1 Cyclobacteriaceae bacterium HetDA_MAG_MS6
CTCCTTCGATCATCATTGGTGTATTGCTGTATCGAGTTTTTTGCAAGGATGATAGCAAACATGTAAGTCTGAAAAGTGTACTTCATCATGCAATGACCAATGGCAGTGTGCTGATGATCATGGGTAGTCTGGTTATCGGTTTTGTAGCCAGTGAAAAACAAGCAGAAGGTATCAAGCCATTTACCACAGATATATTCATGGGTTTTTTAGCAGTCTTTTTGTTGGATATGGGCATGACAAGTGGTCGTCGCCTGTCTTCATTTCTGAAACAAGGATGGTTTCCGGCGCTTTTTGCCTTGATCATGCCATTGGTAAATGGCAGTCTGGTTGCGCTTATCAGTGGATTGATGGTCAATGACATAGGAGATCGCTTTCTTTTCGCTATTCTAGCTGCAAGTGCCTCCTACATTGCAGTGCCGGCAGCCATGCGATTGGCTATTCCCGAGGCTAACCCGAGTCTCTATTTACCGATGGCATTGGCTATCACTTTTCCGCTCAACATTACGATCGGGATGCCACTTTACTTTAGCTTGGTTCAGATGTTTTAAATAGAAGTATTAGAGTGTAGCAGCCATTTCTACCAGTTTATTGATTGTTTTCCAATTTCTGGTAGTTGCTTTGACTTTGAGTTTTTGCTCAAAGTAGTTATTGTTCATTTTGGCTCTGCCATAGCCCTGTGGTGAGAAAAAATAAATCACGTCTTTCTCAATTACCCACTCTTCAGGGTCATGCGAGATACTTTTCAGCAATGATAGCTTTTCAGCTTGAGGCTGTGCTTCTAGTAGTGTGAGATAAAGTCGGCTTTGATCTTTGTCAATGAAGGGATTTTCATCAACGGCTTTTTGAAGATCCTCAGGTTTTTTGATCAATGTGGGTACCTCGAATTGGTAGGTATCAAAAATAGCCTGTTGAATCGTGCTGGAAAGCTCATCTGCGGATTTGTCTTCAGATTGAAAAATGATATTGCCGCTTTGGATGTAGGTTTGCACCTTTTGCAGACCTGCTTTACTCATCAAGGCTCTGAGTTCATCCATTTTAATCTTTTTTTGTCCGCTGACGTTGATACCACGCAAGAGCGCAATGTAAGATTCCATTTTGTTTAATATTTATGGCAAGAATGAATAGCGTTGACAGACAGATATTTTGATCTTCTTCTAAATCCCATTAAGTTTAATCAAAAGAGATATACATCTCAAATACTTTAGAGAACAAAACCACCATCTATGAAAATCATAATCTTATTTGCCGCGCTTTTTTTTAGTCATCTCGCTATGTCTCAAGATGAAGATATAGTTGCGATTATAGATGATTTAACTGCCAAATGGGACGCCGAAGCTTTAAAAATGAAAACTTACGATGGGTTGAAGGACTATTGTAAGATCAAACCATACCGGGACAAAACGGTCAAGTTGTTGAATAAAATCCATCATTATGATACAACATTATATGAGATAGTCACATCAAAATACGATACCAACAAAGATTCTGAAGCCAAAGCCACTATTGATGATATAGAGACATTGGAGATACAATACACGACCAAATTATTTCTGAAGTTTCTGCATCAGGAGTGTAATCGATTCAATGAGATCGAGAACAACCTAAAGAGAAAAGGTGGTAGCGAATATGAGAAGGAAGTTAAGGCCCTTGAGAAAGAACTATCTAAGTATGTTTTAGCGATTACGAAGCGGATTGACGTGATAGATGAGCATGTTCATCATCTAAAAGGACTCAATTCAAAATAGGAATTAGGAAGTGCTCAAAAGCTTCTAAGTGGAAGCTAACTCCAACCCAAATGTTGGTGTATCCATTCGATACGAAGCTTTTGAGACACCTTGTTTAGCTTGTTACCTATTTAGTACATCATCTTTGACACTATAGGCGATATCAGCTACTTCCTTGATCATAGATTCATCTACCTTCAATTCGGCCAGCGTATCTCCCAGGTGTTTGACTACAAGTTCGAAATGGGTCTCATTTAGACCATCCTTGACCAGATGTGCATGAGCATCTCTCATGCTCTTTCCCGTATAGGGCATTTGAGCACCAAATGCATAGGCAAGAAAGGCTTTTTGCTTGCCGATCTGAGCCTTCATATCCGTTTTGGTAAAGAAGGGCCTCAAGGCCTCATCAGCTAATACTTTCTCATAGAAAATATCCACGGCAGCATTGACGGCATCCATCCCACCAATTCTTTCAAACAAAGACATTTTAACTGTTTCCATTGCTTTTAAGCGATTTGATTAAACGGAAACTAGATTAGCGCAAGGTTTGAACAACTGCCAGATTAGACGGGTTACAATCCGTCTACGAACCATAAATTCGGATTTTTACGGTATGTATTTACTCATTCCTCAACGACTTGACAGGGTTAGCGGTAGCTGCTCGATGAGCGTGATTGGAGACGATCAGCAGTGCAAATCCCAAGGCCACAAGTCCGATGGCAGGGAAAATCCACCATGAGATACCTATGCGTATGGGATATCGTTCTAGGTATTGATCGAGCAAGTACCACGCCAGTGGAGCAGAGATCACGAAGGCTACTATCACTAGCCGCGAAAAGTCACGGGAGATCAGAGTGACGAGATTTAGAACTGTAGCTCCAAGTACTTTTCTGATACCTATCTCCTTGATACGTTGTTCGGCTGTATAGGAGGCAAGCCCAAAGAGCCCCAGCCCTGTGATGAAAATAGTCAACAAGGAGAAAAGAATGGCAAGTTGTCTGGTCATATTAATCGTGGTGAATTTCTTCTGGAACTCAACATCTGCAAACTCGTAGTCAAATGGATAAGCAGGGTTGAATTTCTCGAAAATAGGTTGGATTGATTTCAGTGAGGATGAAATCCCCTGACCTTTGTGCAATCGTACCGTAACGAAACTGATCCAATCCGGATCAAGGATCATAAATAATGGCTTCACTTCTCTATAGGGCGAGCCCATCAGTACGTCATCGAGCACGCCAATAAGCTTACGCTTACCACCCCAGAGGTCGAGTTGTGTGCCGATGATTGGCTCTGGTAGTTGCATGAGATCTAAAGCTGCTTTGTTGATGATAATGGACGATGTATCACTTTTGAAGTCCTTGGAGAAGTCCCGTCCCATGAGCATTTTGATACCCATTGTTTCCGCATAATCATATTCGGTGGCCACTGTTGTGAAGATTACTTTTTGCGTTTCTGGCTTGCCAGGCCACCCTAAGAAATTATTAGAATACACCTCAGTGATAGGGCTGTTGGACCTGGTGACGGACTTGACCATCCCGGATTGCAAGAGTTCCTGCTTCAGGACATCGTAGTTTTTTTCAATATCATCGGTATAAGTAAAGCTGATGAGATTTTCCTGATCGTAGCCTAGGTCCCTGTTTTTGACCAGGTCTATTTGCTGATAGATGACCACGGTGGCGATCATCAGCAGGATGGAAAAACCGAACTGCAGGACAACAAGCACTTTCCTTGGAGTAGTAGCACTCTTACCTATAGTGACGGCCCCTTTCAATGTTCTAAGGGGGTTGAAGGAAGCAAGATAAAAAGCCGGATAGGATCCTGCTACCAGACCAGTGATCAGTACAATAGCTACCGATCGTATCCAGAAAGCCGGAGATAGAAAATCAATGAAAAGCTCCTTGTCCACTAGCAGATTGTAGGCGGGCAGGACAAGTTGTGCCAGTAAGATGGCGATTACATATGCTATTAAAGCGATGATGATTGACTCAGCAAGGAATTGGGAGATGAGTAGCCCCTTATTAGACCCAAGGCTTTTTCTGATCCCTACTTCACGAGCTCGTTTTTCTGATCGTGCGGTGGATAGGTTCATGAAATTGATACAGGCTATCACCAGGATAAAAATGGCAATTACAGAAAAGAGTTGCACATAGTCGTTTCTTCCTGTAGTCTCTTTCCCGTTTTCGAATGAAGAGTGTAGTCGCCATTTGCGCATCGGGTGCAGAAAGAGTTGTCTGGGGATATCTGTTTGTCCATTTTCTGTGAGCAATTCACTGATGCCTTTTTGGGCGTCCTGATGCGTAGAAGAGGGGTATAGCTCTACATATATCTGAAAAGAATAATTGCCCCAGTTGGTTTTGTTCCTGACTACCCACGGATTGGTGGCTTCCCGATGTTTCCAGGGTACCAGATAGTCAAACTGAAAGGTAGAATTTCCAGGGACATTCTTGAAGATGCCTGTGACCTTGAGTGAGCTTTCATTATTAAATTTGATAGTCTGATTGAGTGGATCTTCATTTCCAAAAAGTATTGTTGCCAGTTCTTCAGAGATGACAATAGAAAGTGGATCATCCAAAACCGTTTCTGCTGCTCCCACCAGCATGGGAAACTCAAACATCTCAAGAAACTCCTCGCTTACGAAGTAGCCATGTTTCATGATCCTTTTATCCCCCACAGCAAGAAGCCGATCACTCCCCCAACCAGCAACAGCGGAGTTTTTGATGTTGCTGTCAGCTGTCTTGATGGCTTCATATGTGGGCAGTGGCACCGAACGCCAAGAGTTGATCTTGTTATCAAACTCAGCATTGACCCATACCTGATAGAGCCTGTCTACTTTAGGTATGAAAGCATCATAGGAAGTTTCGTCCTCTACCCATAGTAGAATCAGTACGCTGCAGACAATACCGATAGCTAGGCCCGCAATGTTAGTGACGGAGTAAAGGCTATTTCGGCGAAGGTTGCGAATGGCAATAATGAAAAAGTTTTTGAACATGGCTAGCGATAGTTGAGCAATTTGGATTTAAAGACCTCATATAAGAACAGAAGGTTGCTTGAAACCCTATCTTAATTCAACAAAGAATACTTGGATGCTGAGCTATGGTTACAAATAGATAGAGGAAACGTCTGGTGCAGCTGAAGTTGATTGATGGACAGATCCTGCGTTCTGTAGCATATCCATGAATTTTTCTTTGTCATCGACATGAAAAGCGAGGTATTGGAAAGTTTTCTCACCTCCATAGAGACTAGAAAGGATTTGATCACTCTTTAGCGTCAACAAAACATTGTAGCTATCCATGCTACCCAGGGGAGAAAGCGTCTTGATCTCTTTTCGTTCGGTGATGTCTCCTGAGAATGGAACAATACGCTCTATTACTTCTTTTGGGATAGTGGTCTCAGCCAACACGCCATGGCGAAGAATGATTGATTGCTCCCGAATTTCATGAGGTCTTTTGGTCAGAGATCGTGTCATACCCAATAACTGAAACCCGGAGTAGATACTGATCCCGGTCAATATCCATGCTGCCGTATCACTCCAAATAGTGATTACCAGATGAAGGACTAGCGTCTCTGCCAGGATCAGGAAAATGAGAACAGAAAGTAAGTTTAGAGATCCACTTTCTCGATGATAGCTGAATTCATTGGAATGAAGAGGTCTTTTTTTCCACGAGACAAACCCATAATAGAAAGCAGCAACTTCTGTAGCCAAGAAAATGGCAACTGCTCTGGGAAGGGATTTTTGAGCCGCAGAGGTCATTGCCGAAAAAAAATCGGTGTTTGATTGCTTCAAGAATTTGTAGTGCCGAATCAGCGTGCGGATCTTAAATAGTACCAGGGTAATGACTGTCAGCTCAACCGCTGGAATGGCAAAAGTTTTGATCTGGCCTAATAGCGCTTGATGCTCAACTGGGACGATGTAGGTAGCAATAGCCATACAAAGCAAGAAAAACGGCG
>JAHCMJ010000004.1 GCA_019192485.1 Cyclobacteriaceae bacterium HetDA_MAG_MS6
AATCGCGTCTGTTCAGACACCTCGTACAGGATTTGTGCTACAGAGGCCTTGTCCGTCTCGATGTTGATACGAACATCTTCCGGTAGGTCTACTTTGTAATACTGAAATACATAATCGGTCTGTTTTTCAATCCTTGAGATCACCTCTTTCACCGTAGCGTTCTTAAATTCGGCTTTCACCTGAACATCTCGCACACTTTTGTATTGCGCCCTGGCATCTGATGCCAATAGCGACGTGAAAAGAAAGGCTTTGAGAATAAGGAGATAAATAGAAAACTTGCCCGACATCAATAAGATTCGTAAAAGTTGTTTTTTCATATTTTTACATTGTTTAATGGAATGTCTATTAAGCCTTATCCATGTAAGGAATTTGGCGATTACTCATGGATAAGTGAGATGCCCTAGTGACTTTGTCGCTAGGGCATCTTCTAAGTACTGTCAAATGTCTTTGTCATCTTTCTTAAATTTTATGGTTACGTCTTTTCCACGGATGGAATATGAAAATCCCGATGAGTAGGCAAGCACTTCAAGAATTTCGTTGAGTTCTTCGTTTTTAAAACTTCCGGAAAAGTTGTCCCTGGCTGCCGGCTGGCCTGAGACACTGATCCGGACTCCATACCAACGTTCGAGGTCTGATATGACTTGATCAAAATCACTTTCGTTGAAGGTTATTACACCGTCTCTCCAACCTAAAATAGATGAGATATCAATGTCTGCTATGCTCAGCTCACTATGATCTTCTGCCACCAATGCCTGCTGGCCAGGAGAAAGAACCACAGGATCGTAAAGTGATCCTGGCACATTTACTTCCACACTACCAGTAACCAGCGAAATAGCGTGATGACGAGTCTCCTGATAAGATTTGATATTGAATGACGTACCAAGTGCCCTGATCAGGACATGATCCACATTTACCACAAAAGGCCTGGCAGCGTCCTCAGCGACTTCGAAGAACGCCTCGCCACTTAAGAAAACTTCCCTTACCGGCCCATCAAAGGATTTGGAAAAACTTAACTGAGTTGCGGAATTGAGCTTGATGATACTACCATCGGGTAGTTGAAATGTTAATTTCTCCCCTGCTTTCGTGGTGCGAGTAATAATCCTATCTGGCTTAGTGGGTACATTATTGCTAAACTGTATTACGACTACATAGGAGATCAGAAAAAGAGCGATTACTGCAGCTATTCTATACAACGACAATCTGTAAGTTCTTTTCTCCTTTTTAATCTGCTTTTCACCTTTCAGGATTGCCTCATACATTTTCACATAATCTTCATCTGTGAGGTTAACAGTCTCTTCGTATTCGAATGCCCTGATTAAGCGTTTGGCTTCCAGCACAATCTCTCTTCGTCCGGGGTGTTCTACTAACCACTTTTCCCAAAAATCAGAAAGCTGGGGATCATCATTTTTGGCCCATCTGACAAAGAATTCGTCTTTGAGAAAATCGTATGTCTCGTATTCTCTGTACTTCATTGTTTATTTCATTCAAGTACAGGATGGTCATCTGTTAAAAATGACCCCAAAAAAATCTAAGTTTTTTTTCTAGCGTACGATTTCAACCAAACTATAGGGCAGAACTATAGGAAAAATGTATACAAGACTTTCATCGTCGTCTCCGATGGCCTCAGCGTATCAAGTGCCCGATAAATAAGCTTACGCGCGTATTTCGCACTTTTTAGCCCCATTGCTTCAGCCACTTCTTCATATGACATGCTTTCATAGAAATACAACATGATCCCTTTTCTTTGTTTGGGTGTCAAGCGTTTGAGGGCCGCTTTCAAAAATGTGAGACGGTCTTGTTCTAGCTGTTTTTCTACCAATTTGTCTTCAAATGAGAGCGAGATGGCGAAAGAGTCGAGTAGCGAAGAAAACGCCAAAGAAGATTTTGACCTAGAAATCCACTCCGTATAGAAACATCGGAAGAGATACGACTTAATCGACTTAATAGGCTTCCTGCTTTTTGAAAAACGCAGCTTAATGAAGATATCCTGGATGATATCCTTGGAGAGCTCAGTATCCTTACTCAGCTGAAATCCAAAATTGTATAATGAACGGACATACCTTTTGTAGATCAAAGCAAACGCATGTCCGTCTCCGGAACAAAACCTCTTCCATAGGTCACTTTCAGAAAACGAATTATAAACTACATCTTGCTTATCCCTGGATATATCCAGTGTCACATGTTGATTGGCAAATCCCATCAAGTATTACTTCTAAGTCCGGTTGTGCATCAAAAGTAGTTCTTGGGGAGTATGTCTTCGTAATTGAAAACAATTACTACAAATGATGAAACAAAGGTTAATAGAATAAAATAAAAAATGAAAATTTTTAATCAGCAATCTGTTTGAGACCCAGTAAAAAATTCTGAAAACAAGTGCTTTAATATTACAAAACCTCCTCAAAATCTTCTTTCACCAAATCATTTCCTTCACCATCTCGAATGTACAGGTAATCAACAGCTCCAGCTCCCAAAAAACGAAACCTGATACCCACTAATTCTCCAATTTCGGACTGATAACCTATTTCCTTTATCATTTGATTATTAAGATAAATCCTTAGATTCCGGTGATTGTTCACGAGCCCAATACTGGCCCACTCCGTCAGGTCCACTCCAAAAGCGTTAAGATCATTCCGATCACCTGACTCATACCGTTCATTGACCATAAGACCAATATCTGCCACACAACCGGGAGCAGAAAACGGAATAACAAAGGCTCCTTTTCTGCCTAGCAAAACCAGTTTGAAAGTCTGGCAAATTGCTCCGCCCTCATACCATGTATTTTTTATTCTGGTCTCGAGTTGAAAATGATCTCCGTCTACCCCCATTGGTGCCACTTTATGAAAAGTAAGGTTGATGCTGGAGGAAGGATCCAGGATATCGGACAGCACCTCCGACTTCAACTGCATGACTCCATCTTTGGTCAGGTCCTCCGTATAAAAATATCTTGGAACAGGTTGCTGGTCATAAGTAGCCATCCAGCTTTCTGCTCTAATAAATACATCCTTCTCTTGAACTATCTGATCTTCTACGATCAGCTTGGCTCGAAAGTATCCAGGAAAGTAATATATACCCGAAGTCACTTCTTGATTGCTTTGAAAATCCACTGTCCTGCGCTCATCCCAAAACAACTGAACACGTATTCGATTACTGGCAATAGACTTTCTGTCTATATGAAACTTTACTGTATTGGGTAATCCATCAGCAATATACTCGGGTTCAAATCTAATCGAGGGATCAACTGATCTCACTGCCCGGCTGCCGAATCCTCCAAGTAAAAAGAATATGGTCAAAACGGGTAGCGGAAGAATAAGCAAAAGGACGACCCAACCCTTTTTCATTTTTAACCTTACCTTTTCATTTGGATCAGGATGGTATTGAGTTCGATAGTTTCTCCAGTTTTCAAACCCCAAAAATTGAGCTAAAGCATCCAATGTATGCGTACTGGGAATATTATCGTGTTTTACTCTGCCCCAGATACGTTTCAAGGTAGTCTCGCTGATCATGACTTTGGTTTTATCAAAGATTTCCTTTTTGAGATCGGCAAACTCCTGACTACGCCACTCACTAACAGGCCCCCATGCCAGCTTTTGCTCTATAGCTGACCTACACATGTCGAGATATCGTCTTTCTATATCGCTCATAGTCTAATGATGGTGAACAAAGTTGAACCAGTTTGAATAATTTTTTCCCGTACCCGGTTGCACTCAAATCGTGAGCTAGTATAACAAAATTTACAAAAAATGATCAAAAACACTTTTCTACTGTTCACTAGCCTAATCATGATTCTGATATCTCAAGCTCAACCTATCCCATTTGACGATGAGCATTGGGACATTCAAGGCATGCATATCATCGAGATGTACAAAGGACAGCAGTCACTTCAGCTCAAAAACGCTGCAGCAACGCTAAAGGATGAAAGTTTCGAAAATGGAATCATTGAATTCGATATCTTCTTGCAGAAGCGGACTTCTTTTTCAGGTATTATGTTTCACGGAAGCGACCTAATGAATTATGAGGAAATCTACCTTCGACCTCATCGTAGTGGATATCCGGATGCATTCCAATATACCCCCGTGTTTAATGGATTGAGTGGGTGGCAACTTTACCATAATCAGTTTACCGGAGCAAGAGACGGTCAGATGGGTTGGATACCAATCGATAACAAAACTGGTTACAATGATGTATACCATTATGGATTTGACCGCTGGACTCATGTCAAGGTGGTTGTGAGCGGGGGGCAAGCAGAACTTTTTCTGGATAACTCACAAGAGCCAACACTCTATATTCCTGAATTGAAACATGGCTCTAGAGCCGGTATGCTCGGGTTAAAAAGTTTTCGAGGGGCGACGCATTTTGCCAACTTCAGTGTACGGCCTTTAGAAAACCCTGCGCTTAAGAGCAAACCGCGGTCTACCAAAGAAGAATCTACGGGTATCATTAAAGAGTGGATGATATCTGATCCTATTGCCGAGGAGTTAATGAGTAGTGTCACGCTGGATAAAGTGGTGGTAACCAATCGCAGTTGGACAAGCCTAAAAGCTGAAAAAAATGGCTTGGTCAATATCGCTCGTATCGCTAAAAGAGGACCCGAAGAAAATACCGTCCTTGCCAAACTTGAAATACGATCTGATAGCGAACAAATCAAAAAACTCGACTTTGGCTTTAGTGATCGAGTTCGGATATATGTAGACAACAGCATAGTCTACCAAGGCAATCACCAGTATCGCGCATCAGATTTTAGGTACCTCGGAACGATCGGCCTCCATGATTCTATATTCATACCACTAAGCAAAGGGAATAATGTCATCTACTTTGCTGTATCCGAAAGTTTTGGAGGTTGGGGCCTAATGGCTAAACTTGAGAGCTTGGATGGTATTCAGGTAAAGTAGAATAATCAACTGAAAGCGAGTATCACTTATCATCATTTGATAATATCCTTTGGATAAAAACTGTTTTTCACACGGATAATTCCAAAAAACAAAGCTTAAACAACATTGAAGTCATACTCACTACGCAATTATTCCTATTCATCAAGAATTATATCATATGATATACCCAAAAGTGGGTAGTTGTATCATTTGCTATTATACTTGTATCATAAATAGTGAGTATCTATTTTCCATAGCTGGTTCTTAATGAGAAAGAAAGGAAGGCAGACGGCCTTCCTTCTTTTTTTGCTCAATTTTTCCAGTTTAGTGATCATGTCCCCCATCCTTGCAACAAAAAGGCAGCTTCTCGTAACCTTCCGGGTCTCTTCTCAATGAATCAGCATGATAACCTATTTGAGTTATTCGCTTTCTAATATCGTGCGCCGATGTCTTTTTCTGATTAAACTCGACTGTCACAATTTTGGAGTCCAGGTCCAATTCTACAAACTTGATACCTTTTGCAAAGGTGAGTTCATATTCTATCTTTTCTTTACACATCTCACAGATGGCACTTGTTTGGATTGCCACTTGCTGCGCCTCTTTTTTTTGAGCCATGGCAACTAAGGACAGAAAGCACATGATTGTTAATAATAATTCCCTTCTCATTTTCTTTTTACTTTATATCTAAAACCAGCATACACTACCCTACCAGGGACAGGGCCCCAAACAATGGACCCATCAAACTCACTACCAAAAGGATTTTCGGCATCGATGATAGGATCACTTTGTCTGAAATCAAACAAATTTTCAGCTCCTAAATAAATACTACCCCACCGAAAACCCCTAGACACCTGCGCATTGAAGAGAACGTAATCTGGAGAAAAAGATCCTCGCCGAAGTTCTACAGGTTTGTCGGAGGTATCAGGTAACCGCTTCTTTCCTACCCATTGCAAGGTACCATCAGCCTGCCATTTGTCATATTTGGTATTGTAACTAGCATTGAGGAAGAATCTGTTTTTCGCAACGTATGGTACCTGCCTCAATTCATTGTTTAGGGTAGTCGTAACATCATAGTATTTGTAGGCACCTTTGACATTCCAATAGTCACTGAGAGCCATTGATGCCTCCAGTTGTAGGCTATGTGCGTAAGAATCCCCTTCCAGATTATATATATTGATCTGAGACGAGCTAGCATCCTGATCTACTACCATTTGCTGTTCGAAGGTGGTATAAAAATAATCTCCTACTATTTGGAGGGTCCGTTCACCAAGCCGTAATCCGCTCACAATGCTCCCTCCCATGTTCCAGGATACCTCCGGTTCCAATTTTTCATCAATCCTTAGTTCTCGAGCTGATACTAGAAAGCGTACATTTTCGGCAATAGCATTAGGAGTACGATAGCCTCTCCCAGCGGCGACACGAACAGTAGTGGAATTGCTTGCTTGCCATCGGGCGTGTATCCTGGGCGTGAAGTAGGTACCATAAAGGTTGTGTTGGTCCAATCTCATTCCAGCCACAAGTGTAAAGGCATCTCCTGGCAAGTAAGCGTACTCCCAAAATGCACCGGGTACTACCTCATTCCTGTTAAAGGATGAATCTGCGAATACTTCCTCAAAACGATCATATAGAAGACTAGCTCCGGTTTTGTATTGATGAAAAGTATTACCTATGATATTTTGATAGATAGCGTTTAAATACACGGTTTGCTGCGATCCCTCATAGCCATTTCTGCCAAATCCAGCTTCGATATCTCTAATACTGCCAGAGTAAATGAATCCCCACCCTTGATATGGTTTTTGGGGAAATAACAGTCCTGTTTTACCAAAGACTTCTACTTGAGTTGTTCGATTGGAGAAACCGTACATTGAGGAAGATTCGTGATCATCTCCAAAGCCGAATCCCTTTTGTCCCCCCGCCTTCTCATCTCTCATCAGCTGTATCCCTATTTGAGATTTGATATGCTCCCCATCGTATTTAAACTTATTGAAAAAGTTGATCTGCCTTGATTTAGGCAGGTCGACAAATCCATCATCATTTCTGTCTATTTCATTATTGAATTGGTCCACGTGAGCCAGGATCGCCATAGACCAGTTATTCTTGAGATCGGTGGCATGATTGGCATTGAGTTCAGCCCTGCCGAAAGAATTGACATACCCATTCAGGTAAAGCTGTTCACTGTTTTCTGGCTTCTTAAATTCCAGGTTGATCTGCCCGGTCATCGATTCGTAGCCATTCACAACAGACCCCGCCCCCTTGCCTACATCGATAGTTTGTATCCATGTCCCAGGGATATAGCCAAGCCCATACCTGCTGGAAAGGCCTCGTACTAACGGTATGCTCTCACGGCTGATTTGAACATACCGCCCATCTAGCCCCAGCATCCGGATGACCTTGGATCCGCTGACGGCATCACTGAAGGTGACATCCACTGACGCAGTTGTTTCGAAACTCTCCGAAAGATTACAACAGGCGGCTTTCTGAAGTTCCGATTCTAATAGGATCTCATTGTGGATAGGTTCCAATTCATCAATAAAGGTGCTTTCGGACTTGACCACTACTTCACCTAAAGTCGTCGAAGACTGCTTTAACAGGACACGGATGGAGTCATTATTCTCAATTATGATGGTATCACTATCGAACCCTATAAAGCTTACTACAAGTCTAGTCCCCTTTTCGGTTTGGATAGAAAAAGCACCCAGAACATTGGTAATCGTACCCTGGCCTGACCCCAGAGCCTGAACACTTGCTCCAATCAAAGGCTGATTATCAGAATCGACTACCACGCCGGAATAAGTCTGTCCTACAACTGTTTGCCTTATCGCAAAACTCATCAGGACAAAATTCAATACATGTATAAATTTCATTTTTCTTATTTATGAGTGACCCCAGCAAATCGTTGGGGATGTTTGGCATATTGCAATTGGCCTGTCGGCCAACACTCATAAAAGAAAAATCTGGATAACGGCGGGGATGTAATTTGCTATTAGCGGTGGTTTGTAAGCACGAGGGAAGGTGCTATCGTTGGATGGCGAAATAATCTCCTCAATCAAAACATAAACCACTGGCACCAACTGAGCATCCTGCAAGGATTGGTTGTTGGAGATAATACCAGCTTCGTCGTTAGCATGCACTTCCTCACTCGTGTCATTGCAACAGTCCGGCAGACAATTCTGACTATCTCCAGACTCCGACATACAAACATGCGGCTCCGTAAAAATTGACACCGCCTGCAGTCGCCCCATGCAGTAGTGCTTGTATACGGTGAAACTGGTCGAGGAGACCAAAATCAAGGTAGCAAGACTCAAATGCAATATTTGACGAATGATGATCATTTCATTTTCCTTACGGGGATTGTTTCCATCAGGTTGCCAAACATCAAGCTTAATGACATGCCTTGTTATACTTTTTCAGTTTATAGTAATTATAAGGTAAGGGAGTCAGAAAACCTACAATCAATGCCGGAATGAGTGCCAGCCAGTACACTGGATCAGAAAATGCGGCCTTGCCACCAGTGATCATGAAGTCCGTTCCGGTCATGGCCAATTCCATAGCGACCATCGAGATAAACGACATCCCGAAAGCCACCTTCAAGGCATACAACCAACTGAAATGCTCCCGATACTTCAAAAGCACAGTTTCCAATATAATTGAAGTGCAAAGTCCTGCAATTATCGCAAGGACCATCTGCCAGATCATTGCGGTATCAGGGTAAAAAGCCTGTAAGTAAAATATCATACCGAAATCTCCTATCGAGCATCCAATCAAGCAATTCAATGTATTGAACGTAGCACGACTCCACAAAGGACGGTCACCCCAAAAGGAAGGTTGGTCATCTGTCAGAACATTGTACCCCGATTGTTTCAGCAGGTGATCCACATGCGAAACTGATACAGCGTCGCCAATAACCGTAAGTGTCTTCACCTCTGCACCTAAATCTACCGTCCAGTTTTTAATGGACTCATCTTCATCAAAGATTGGCTTGATAGCATCTATACATCCTTGGCAGTGAATGTCTGTTTTCAGCGTAATTGTTTCCATTTTACGATTCATTATGCATCAGCTACAAATTACGGAACTACTTGATTTAGTGATTTACAAAATTTTCGAAAAAATGTACAAAATCATCTATTCAACGCTATCCAGTGACCTCCTTGAAGGTTTTTGTAGCTTTTTAAAAGTTGAAGGAGACATGCCAGTCACTTTTTTGAATTGGCCAGAAAGGTGTTGTACGCTACTATAGCCCAGTTGATAGGCAATCTGTGATGAATTCAGCTCATTGTACACCAGAAGTTCTTTGACTCGCTCTACTTTCTGAAGGATAATGTAGCGCTCAATAGTGATACCCTCTACCTCGGAAAACAATTGACTTAATGTTCTGTAGTCTTTAGCAATACCCCGTTCCAAGTAGGTTGAGTAATTTGTTTTCAATGGCTCAGAGGTCCGGTGTATACTTTCTATTACAAGAGCCTTTATCCGCTCAATTAGCTGGGCATTCTTATCTTCTAGCATCTCAAAACCTCGTCTTTTCAGCGCTTCTTGTAAAAGAGTTTTGAGTTCGCTACTCAATAGTTCCTCAAGCAAAACCTCTCCTAGCGCAATAGATTTGACAGGAATTCTTAGTTGCTTAAATTCTTCAGCTACCGCCTCGATACAGCGGTCACATACCATGTTTTTGACATAGACCTTGGAGGCCACTAAGCCGAAGGCTTATTGCGAAAAGTCCGGATTGCCAACCAGATACAAAGCGCCGCAAACAAAATCAGCAGGTAAATTTTGGTGTTTCCTGACCAGATTGGATCCTCGACTGCTTCAGCATTTTGCGCGAAGAGAACAATATTAGATGTAAAAACAATAGCAAAAATAAGAAGCCTTTTCATCAGACCAGGTTTATCATTGAAAACAGAAATCGGTAACTGATGCCACCTTACAAGACGAATTTAGCTAATACTGCTGATTCAGCGTCAGGTTGACCTCAATTTCCTTCAGGTCGGCCTCAGAACAACAACCTGTTTCCTGCATGAAGTAGGTAATATACTTTATGAAAAAGGGGTCAATATTCAGACTGCTGACATCAGTTAGATGTCCTAAGATAAAGGCCTCGTCTTCAGCCATGTTTTTGCTCATCCCCAGAAACTTAGGCAGGTAAAACTGAACAGCAAACCTCAGAAACCTGATCTCAAGATTGTCAGGATGCTCATCAATACTGGCATTGATAATGGTCGTAAAGGACTGGACATAGTTAAGTTTGGTAATCGGATTCCATGAGACCTGTGCCATGAGTGCCTCAGCTACTCCCTGGTAGGCCTTTACCACCGGGTCTGTATTCTCCGTGCTTTTGATAAATGAATAAAAAATCTCAATCTGAGACTTGTCAAGTACAGCATTATGAAATGATTTCCGAATCTCGGAAAGGTCAACCGCTTTCAGCGAAAAAACCTGGATCAGTAAACCTACAAATAGTATTTTTTTCATCACTGATCAAAGTAACGGAATTACCTACAGCATGGATGCAATAAGAATGCATGGACGACGACATTTGAGGAGGATAAGGTCACTTAAACCTATCTAGTTAACATTGGTAATGATGTACCTGCTAATAAACTGACTCGTGATTAGTTACTCCACGACGGAACCTTAATGTCAGCACTCGCTTTCTTGAACCACTAAGGATTATCCCTGCTCTGAATCAGACGATATTTTAGAATTGATAAAAGCTCCTTAATATTTGAACAGATAATTAGATAAAAAAAACCGACCTTCAATCACCTGAAAATCGGTTTATTCCTCGATTGTACACCCGGAAGGATTCGAACCCTCAACCCCCAGAGCCGAAATCTGGTATTCTATCCAGTTGAACTACGGGTGCATCTGAAAAAGAGTGCAAATATAGTTCTGTTTCAAAAATTATCATCCTCTGCTACTCACAATTGATCATCAATACTCCGCATCTGGTTCATCATCTAAAACCCCTTACTCAACTAGTAGAATTTCCTCCTCTGCACGTTTTCAATGTCCCTTTCAGCTAAATTGACTAACTTCATGTATATGCGTCACATCATAACATTAGTTCTCCACATTGTTACGCTATCGCTCTGTGCTCAGCCCAAGGAAGGCTTCTTTGAGATCGAGGGCAAAGTCACTGATGCCATCACCAAAGCCACTATTGCCCAGTGTCATGTCTACGTAAAAGGTACTGATGTAGGTATAGTTACCAATAATGAAGGCAAATTCTCTATCAAGGTACCAGTCAGCCTTATCGACAGCGTCCTGGTCGTCTCAACCATGGGTTATGAGTCGCAGGAATTCGTAATCGGCAGGCTCAGAACCAGCAAAGTCAATATCTCCTTGAGATCAGGTGCTTTGATCATGGAGGAAGCCATCGTAGGTGATGCTTACAAGCTAGTTAATCAAGCATTTAAGAAGGTACCGGATAATTACCCAGATCGGTATCAGGTATTGACATCGTTTTATAGGGAGATATATTGGAAAAATGGTAAGTATATTGATGTCGCTCAAGGCATTCTCAATACCCTAAAAACACCGTATCTGGGTATGAAGAGTGATGATAAGGTGAGCGTGCATAAAAGCTATCGTATGGCCAGCAAAAAGAAATTGGATTCTGTTATTTTCAAGCTGAGAGGCGGCCCTCATACTTTGAATTCTGTAGATATCGCAAAATTTAAAGCTCCGGTACTGGACGAAATGGTTATGTCATTGTACGATTTCAAGTATGGCCCCATGCAATCTCGAGATGGGAAGCAATTTTATACCGTAAACTTTGCTCCGAAGTCTGAAAATCTCCACCTGCTATATGAGGGAACATTGTTTATTGAAAAGCAGACGCTGGCAATAGGAGCTATCAGATTCAGATATAATCAGAAAGGACTGAAGGAAGCAGAAAGCGTTTTGTTCAAGAAGAAGTCCAGAAATCTTCACGTGGTTCCAAAACACTTTACTTACGAGGTGAGCTATCAGGAACAAAATGGTAAATGGCATTTGTACTACGTCCGAAACAGTATCGAAGCGCAAGTATTCGGGAAAAAAGGCAAGGCCAGAGGCAACTATGAAATCACTTCTGAATTGGTTGTGACAGAGCGCGACATAAGCAATGTACAGCTGATTGCTGATAGGAACTGGTCTGGGCCCAGAGCAATATTTTCCGAAGAGGTGAGCACTATCCCCGATAAAGGCTATTGGGAAGATTATTCCATCATCACTCCTGAAAAGGATCTGCGCAAGGCACTGAAGAAAATCCAAAAAAAGTCAACATAGCCTTTTTATCTTCTTCCCGATGAACGAGTTATTCTTGTTACTACTCTTATTTACATTAGGAGTCGTGGCATTTTGCACTTCAACATTGACTGCCGGTGGTGGCGGGTTGATGCTAGTCCCTGTACTCAGTCTCCTACTTGGCGCGACACAAACCGCTCCTATTCTTAATACTGCTAATCTAATTGCCAGACCTTCCAGACTTATCCTGTTTTGGAAGTATATTAACTGGCAAGCTGTCAAATACTACCTCCCTGCGGTAATTGTGGGTGCGACCTCCGCCGGGTTATTCTTTTCTACAATTAAGGTAGCCTGGTTACAGGTCATCGTCGGGTTGTTCTTGATCAGTACTATTTTCCAATATGGCTGGGGCAAAAGAGAGCGTTCGTTCTCGATGACCTATCGTGGACTATTTCCCGCAGGATTGCTCATCTCTTTCATTGGCACCTTCACCGGAGCCAGTGGTCCGGTCTTAAATCCATTCTATCTGAACCTAGGCATAACCAAGGAGGAGCTTATTGCCACCAAAACATTTAACAGCTTCTTTATGGGACTGGCACAACTAGGATCCTATGCCGCTTTTGGTGTCCTTTCAGCTGGGCAATGGTGGTATATACTTGCCTTGAGTTTTGGCATGATGGTCGGTAATTTTATTGGTAAAAGACTACTTGTCAAGACCAACAAGCAAACCTTTCAAAAGTGGATGATTGCTTTCATGATGCTAAGTGGTGCATTGCTTCTGATGGAGGGCATCATGACATTGATGTCTTAGAGAAATAGTTCCCTAATCCAGATTGTCATCGCCATTGCGATAACGAAAATACCAAATGCCTTTTTGAGTTTGTTTCCATCCACAAACTTTGAAAGGTATGTTCCAAAAACAATTCCTAGCCCTGAAAGTGCCGTAAAAATCAAAAGGAACTCCCATTGAATCTCCCGGCCAGCATTTAAGTCTCCAACAAACCCTACAGCCGCTTTGAATGAGATGATAAAAAGTGAGCTGCCAACGGCTAATTTCATAGGTAGCCCCCCCAACAATACCAAAGCAGGTACAATTAAAAACCCACCACCAGCTCCTACTACTCCTGTCAGCAAGCCAACTGACAAACCCTCCAGGATAATAAAGCCATAACCCCCTCTATGTCGCTGTTCTTGTTCACTTTTTTCCCTCAGCATAGCAAGACCGGCAACGATCATGATCATTCCAAAGAATACCATAATGGCTGTAGCCTTTGGGACCGACATGAAAGGATCGGGAATAATGGGAACTACATAGCGTCTGGCAAAATAAATACTCAATAGAGAAGGCAGCATAAACAACACCGCAGTATGAACATCAATCTCTCGAAGTCTGAATTTCTGCACCACTCCCAATATAGACGTAGCCCCAACGACAAAAAGAGAGTAAGCTGTCGCTAAAACTGGTTCAACGCCTAATAAGTATACTAGTATAGGCACTGTGAGAATTGATCCTCCACCACCAATTAGACCAAGTGTAAGACCAATAATTATAGCTCCTCCAAAACCGATTATCTCCGTTAATACCATCTTATATAAATATGATCATTTATTCATATTATTTATCAAAAAAAATCACAATGGAATATGGTTGCAGTTTTCTATGCACTCGATTACACTTACTACTTCTTTGATTTTCAGACTATAAAAGATATGCTTGCCAGATCTCCTACTTGCCAAGATCCCCTTCAATTTCATGTTTTGCAAGTGATGAGAGGTCAGTGATTGTTCTGAATCAAGTGTCTGGCAAATCTCGCCAACGGTAAGCTCTTCATTTTTGTTGAGTAGATCTACAATACCAATACGCAGGGGATGTGCTACTGTCTTTAAAATGTGTGCTACTACTTCAATTTTTTCCGTATCTAGCAGTTCAGCCATATGGCGAAGATAAATAATATATGATTAAATCTTCATATAAAAACCTTGCTATACTGCTGTCCCAACGGCTTTGATGATTGTGGGCTATCTTGACTCTTAAACTGCAAAAGAGAAACTCAATCATATTTAATCATAAAAGGCCATCAAAAAAAGAGCCCTCTCCAAATCAGAGAGGGCTATACATATAGAAGACCAAACCAACCGCAACCGATCAGTTTTTTAGCACAAAGCGAATAGGAACTGTCATCCAGACTCTCACATTTCGACCTCTTTGCTTACCTGGCTGCCATTTGGGGGAGCCAGACAAAACTCTCACAGCTTCTTCATCACAACCGGCACCTATACCTTTCACCACCGTGATATCGGTCAAAGAGCCGTCTTTCTCAACGACAAACTTGACGAAAACCATACCAGATACACTTAGTCTGGCCGCCGTCCTGGGATAGACCATGTTTCTCGCTACATAGTCATAAAAAGTTTGCATACCTCCTTCCGGTTGCGGCCAGGTCTCTACAATCTGGAAAATCTCATCTACCCTTTCTTCCTCAGGTTGCTCAACAGCAAAGTCTACAATGACGTCCTCTATTACAGTTTCTTCTGTCATTTCCATATCCAGTTCGATCTCGATCTCTTGCACAATCTCCCCGTTGGGTACCTCAACAAAAACAGGTTGATTGATTTTCGGAGGTGGTGGAGGTGGTTGCGTACTGATAGGCACTTCCATCACATCATCAAAAGTGTTGTCTAACTGACCCAAATCGACGATACCACCATTGTCATAAGACTTCCAGTTGATGGCTGTGGTAACGATTAGTAAACTCACGGTCAACCCGATAAAAAAGAAAAGCGTGGATAGTTTTTTGTTTTTTTCTGTTCGGTCTTTTTTCAACTGCATCAAATCCTGATAATCCGTCCGTGTAAGTTTCGCAGGTCGAAGGATTTCATTCGCATGTAGGGATTGTGGCAAGCCAACATCCGTATGCAAGGGGGGAGAAACTAATGCTTGCGTTTTCATGGCTTCTTTGTTTGGTCTGGTACTAAGATCTCCAATGTACACGTGGAAAATCATGATCACGGTCAGTGCTGATATTGACTCATGTCACTATATAGAGGCCGATTAAAGAGTTTGCGATTTGAACAAAATAGTATGCACGCATAATATTTTCTTGAAATCAAACATGTCACATCCTTTTTTGTTTACATTTGTGAAAACCTAAATTTGACTAACTATGATGAAGACAGATGTATCAAACCTATGGAGGTTGATGGCCATGTTTGCGCTTGTAAGCGGCCTTTTATTCTTTACAGGATGCTCTGATGACGAGGATGATGGGGAACCAGATCCAACTGAAACATTGGAGCAAATTATAGATGGCAGAACTGACATCACCGACTTCGAAACCTTCTTTGCTGCGAATTCGGCAACTCTTCCGGACATCTCCGGAACTACCGAGTATACGTTGTTTATCCCGAACGACGCTGCATTCGATACTTTAAGGTCTACCCTTGATACGGAGGATTTGACTACAGTGCGATCTGAGATTATTTCAAGCGTGTTAGCGTTCCATTTTGTGTCCGGCAACTTCACGTCTAGCGATTTTGGACCAAATCTGGCCTCGGCTCAAGGTGAGGATATTGTCTTCAACAATGACAATACGATCTTCACAGGTGGATCAAACACTATGGTCAATGTTATAGAAGAAGATTTGCGAGCCACCAATGGAGTCATCCACATCGTGGACAGAATACTTATTCCTCCCACTATCTTTGGCTTTATAGGGTTGAACCTGGGGACCATCGCTCAACCTGTCTTGCTGGGTGCCGATTTTTCTGATTTACTGACCATTATTGAGGTAGCAGATGATGCCACCTTAGAAGCAGGTGAGTTATCTATTAGCGAGATACTAGCAGATCAGACCGGAACGCTTTATACAGCATTCTTACCCACCAACGCGGTTCTTGACGGTGCGGCAGCAGCAGCTCAAGTTACTAAAGAGGCATTGATCGCTTCAGTAACGCCAAACGCTGCGACCGCTAGGGCATTTTTGCTTAACCATATTTACGATGATGGAATCTTAAAAGCAGCAGATTTATCTAATGGATTTCAGCTTACCATGATGTCTGGAAAAAACTTGGTGGTCGCTGAGACTGATGTGACTGCACAGACTCCGCTTGGGCTTGTTTTGGTAAATGGAGATTCAAACGTACCCATCTTCAGCGCTGATGTGTTTAACTTCTCGGGAATCGGCTCGGGAACAAACGGTGCGCTTCACGTAAGCTCTATCATCCAATAAGGATCAAGGAAGTTTAAGGTATTTTCTGAAGCCCCATTTGGGGCTTTTTTTATGTTTGTCGGTACTAACCAATCTGATGACCACAGGTAGCACAAAACTTGGCGAAACTGGAATGATTGGTTTCACCACAGTTATCGCAAACTATTTTTGCTTTCTTCTGCTTGACATCAAGCTCGGCGGCAGCTATCTCCGAGGTCACAATACCTGTAGGCACGGCTATAATCGCATAACCCATTAACATTAATATCGCAGCAAACGCCTGTCCAATCACGGTTTGTGGGGCAATATCTCCATAACCAACGGTGGTGATTGTTACAATGGCCCAATAAATACTTCGTGGAATACTGGTAAATCCGTTTTCACCTCCCTCGATCATATACATCAATGTGCCCATGATCAATACAAGGCTACAAACTGCTCCTAAGAAAACCATGATCTTATAGCGACTGGCTTTTAGCGCATTTACAAGTACCTGCGCCTCTCCCAGGTATCTGGATAACTTTAATATCCTAAATATGCGAAGTAGTCGAATAGCTCTAATGATCATGAAATAGCTACCGCCTGCGACAAATAGGGTGAGGTAAGTTGGGATAATAGCTAGTAAATCGATAACTCCCAAGAAACTAGTAGCATACTTGATGGGTTTCTCTACGATGTACAACCTGACGAAATATTCCAATGTAAAAAAAATGGTCAGCGTCCATTCCAAGATCTTAAAGACTTCTCCATAAACATCATTCAGTTCTTTAACGCTTTCTAGCATTACGGCCAGTATACTACCCAGAATGGCACATAGTAGCACAATATCAAATAGTTTGCCAGCGCGAGTATCAGTACCAAAGACAATGATGTATAGTCGCTCTCGTAACTTCCCAAAGGAGCGCGATTCCTGTGGTGTTGACATAATTAGGTGGTTTTAAAAAGTCAATATAATGAAAAAGTCCGCGAAGATGCGGACTCCCGGTCGTATAGAAACTCTTTATATTCTAATTCATCAATTCATCAAAAGTGATGGACACGTAGTAGATCGCTCCAATATCAGGTCCTCCCAAGCTCTGAAAATATTGCTTATTCAGAATATTGGATCCACCTATCCTTAAGATAGATTTAAGATTTTGCATCTTATAGCTGATCTGCGCATCTAGATTCGTATATGCAGGCACCTGCCCCTGCGCAAAAGCCGATTCCCAAGTAAACTCATCTTGCCATCTGAACCCTAAACTAAAACCGACATTATCTACTACTTTCCTATTCGCCAGAGTCACGTTAAACTTGTGCTCCGGTGTATTGAAATCATTCAAGAATCCCTCGCTACCACTGATGAACTCATTCCAATTGTAGTTGGTACCCAAGATGTAGCCTCCAGAGAAACTGTATGTCAGTCCCACAGCAGCTCCCTGTGTTTTGACAATGCTATTTAGATTCGTATAAGGAAAGAAAGTATTTGACCCGGTACTTCTTAACATACTATTGTAGTTAGGCCCACCCACCATCAGTGTGGGATCAGCTGTTACTGCTGCAGCATCGGCCTCACTGGCGACAATGATTCCTGGTTGAGCAATAAAATCAGTGTATCTGCTGAAGTAATACACCGCATCTACCAGCAATCTATCAAACAGGCCTTTGTAACCAAACTCTATCGATCTCACTCGCTCCGGCTTCACGGGATCCATTTCTGTGACAGGAACTAACAAATCTCGATCTTCTTCACCACCAAAGATAGTGTTCCTCCACGCTGCAACTGATTCTGTTGTATAAGACAGAGGCACTCCTGTAGAGCTTTGACGTGGGATATCATATTTCTCATAAAACTGAGGAAGACCTCCTACTAAGCGTGAACTAAGGATATCCAGATCAATGTATTGCCCCTGTGTAGTTGGGTTTCTAAAGCCAGTCTGGATAGACCCACGAATGTTATGATTGTTGGCAATTGTGTATACTGCCGATATTCTTGGATTTAGCTGTCCATCAAAATTCTCATTCTTATCATACCGAAGAGAGCCACTTAACTTTAGGTCGGGTGTCACACTTTTAGCGGCCAGCAGATATCCCCCAAATTCATTGATGAATACTCCTCCTTGATCATCGAAAATCGTCCCATTGGATCTGAGTTCAAAAGAGCGATAACTAAACCCACCAGTAAGGTCCATGAAGCTTATCTCATTTTTGAAGTTGTACTGGACTTCTGCATGATACATATTGGACTTATCATTGAAAACAGGGCCATTGGGAATAGTCAGAGGATTTCCATCAGCATCCGCAAATGCATTATCGGAGAGCCGATTAAATTCGGAACTACCTGGCTCCAAAGGATTTTGAGCCAACATAGACGCTCGTGCGGCGTTATGAGCAGCCAATTGTTCTTGAGGAGTAACAGCTGTGGGATCACTTGTAGTACGATAACCTAAATCATACAAATGCCTCAAATAGACATTAGCATATCCCGTGAAATAGTTGTTAAGACTACCAAAGCGTTGTTCGTTGATATTTACGCCTAAGAATTCAGAAATATAGGAATCACCTGAATTCTCTCTGGTCGTATAGGCCCGAATGAAAAAATTATCACCTCTGAGTTGTAACCGGTGCTGATGAACCCAAAAGTTTTTGAGTGAATAACGTTGAGCGCCAGTATAGACACTAGTTCCAAAGCCTCCATTGTACAAGTAGCTGAGCTCTAGATTGTCATTGAGTCTGTAATACAGTCCACCTGCTAACTTTAGGTTTTCAGCACCATAGTCCACAACAAACTCCTCCACATAGCCAGGAGTTGTTACGACATGATTAGGCAAAAAACCAGCCTGAGCAAGGGTCCACCCTGTCTGTCCTGGCTCAAAAAAACCACTGCCTGTTGACCCTACAGTCTGGTATCCTAGCCCATCTGCGCTACTCGTGCTAAACCTAAGTATGTTCAAATTCAGAGAAGCTTCATCTCCCATCACATGATGTCTATCTGGGCCGGGGTTTTCTCCTCCTATGGATGTAAAAGGATTAAGATTGGAATTTCGGTCTATCAAGGACGTTCCATGCCAATCATCGGCCTGGCTATAAGACACACTAGCCTTAAAAGCAAACTTGTTATTAAAAGCTTTGGCGTACCTAGCTGATACCTCGTAAAGGGGTGCAGCGTCCTGATCTGCTTCGGAGCCAATATGATTGACACCCACTTTAGCATATGCACTTGCTCCTTGATAATCAAAGGGGTTTTTACTGGTCACCAACAGGATTCCATTAAAAGCATTTGGTCCATAAAGTGCTGAAGAAGCTCCTGGTATCAGTTCGACACTTTCCACATCCAGTACAGAAGGTCCATTTAGGTTACCAATTGGAAAGTTCAGGGCTGGGGCTTGAGTGTCCATGCCGTCGGTAAGCTGTACAAAACGTGTATTTCCTGTACTTGAGAATCCTCTGGCATTGATAATTTGAAAGTTGATACTACTGGAGGTCATATCTACTCCTTTCAGATTCATAAGGCCCTTATAGTAGTCATCTGAGGAGGAATTTTGCACCGCCAGGATATCCATCTTTTCTACCGTCACCGGTGATTCAAGAATACTCTCTTCGACTCGTGAGGCAGATACCACCACCTCTTGACCAAGCAGTGTAGACTCGGACATGAGGATAGGCAACCCGGATACATTTGCATTGTTAATCTCAATTTCTTGTCTGGTATAACCTACACTGGAAACAACCAATGTGAGCGGAGGGGATGAGGAAACGTTCAAACTAAAGTTCCCACTGATATCGGTTATGGTACCAAGGACCGTACCTTTTACCAAAACATTAGCTCCAATTAATGCTTCTCCAGTAGCTTCATCCGTGATGGTCCCGGAGATGGTAGTTTGAGAAAAAACCGATAGAGAGAAGCAGCATATAAAAATTCCAAATAATTGCCTGGTAAATAATTTTATCATGTAATTGGGTTTGTAGTATAATGGATTCCTAATCTTTTAAGAGTCTCTAATATTAACGAAAATTATTAAGAAAATCACCATCTAAAGGGCATTAAACAGGCTTTTCTTAAAATAATGGCATTTACCAGAAACCGACTAAAAGGTATATGAGATACTACCCTTCTTGCTTGAGGTGTTCTACGAATTTGTCACATAGCGCATTGAGTTCTGAGGACATATACTCGTCCCCTGTTGCATTCAAGATACTCTGCGAAAGCCCACCAAGACAATCAAGGTAAAACCTTTTCATTTCATCCACTGGCATATCTTTAGTCCAAAGGTCAATACGCAGCGTGCTTTTGTTTTTGTCATCCCACAGAGAGAGGCTCATGGACTTAGTGGGAGACAAGCCCGGCGTATCTTTCTCATCCGCGTCCCAAAGTATCCTCTCCGGCACATTGTCCTTGTCTAGCTCTACTTGCAGCTTGATGTCTGACTTTTTCATTTATGGTAAACTAGTTTTAAAGTCCTCGTACGTAGAGGGAGTAGTTGGACTCGTGCTACAACTCAGTGAATTCGCTTTGGTATTGATTTCAGTCACGCGGTCGGCCGATGGTGGATGAGTACTTAGAAATGCAGGAGCTGAGGCACCCTGATTTCCTGCCTCTAATTTTTCGAAGAATGAAGCTGCTCCATCGCATGCGTAGTTAGTTTCGGATAAGTAAATCACCGAGAATTCATCAGCCTCTGACTCTAGTCCACGACTAAATGATAAACCAGAGAGCGTCCCGGCTACTTGGCCAGCGATTTGAGTGAGCTCGCTTTCGCTTCCTCCTGTAAGTAAGCTTAGTAATAGAGAGATTCCATACTGACGCTGTAGCTGCTGTGAGCTGTGTCTACGATCAGAGTGGGCAATCTCATGAGCTAAAACTCCTGCTAGATCATCTTCGGTATCCAAAAACTTGATCAGCCCTGTGTATATATAAATATAGCCTCCAGGGGTAGCGAAAGCATTCAGAACCTCATCATTCTGAATGATATGCAATTTCCATGCAAATTCATCCTTGTATCTTACTGCTGACGAACCTAGAATTTGGTCCCTCATATTCTTGAGGTAATTGTATGCGGCCGGGTATGCGGCTTCAGAAAGAACAGGATACGTTGTCGGATCACTCGCGATCTCAGCAGCTACTTGCTCTCCTAAGTCAATATCATTTTGTACCGAAAACAACAGGATCGGATCATCCCCACAGGAAACAGAAAGTGATAGCGCCAGCACAGCCATCATCAGTCCAAATAGCTTAATCTTTTTCATGACTTAATATGTTTATTGCTTCTTCTTTGTCTTTGATCAACTGGTTCTTCAACTCATCTATATCTTCAAATTTTTTCTCTTTTCGCAACTGCGAAACAAACGAGATGTGTATCTCCTGACCGTATATATCGCGATCAAAATCAAAAATATTGACTTCAATCGTCTTATGCCTACCTCCAACGGTAGGTCTCCAACCAATATTTAACATTCCTAGATGACTTGATCCACGCAGACCCACTTTCACAGCATACGAACCATCTGTAGGTACGAGCTTATACTCTTCTGGAAGATAGATATTTGCGGTTGGAAATCCTATCTCCCTGCCTAGCTGGTTGCCTCTCGTTACGATTCCCATGAGTGAATAATTTCTTCCCAAATACTCATTCGCCATCAATACATCACCTTCTGCAAGAGCCGCACGGATCTTGGACGAACTGACTCCGACATGATCAATATCCTGTCTAGGGATCTCCTCAATTTCAAAGCCAAAGCGCTTTTGGTTTTCATGCAGATATGTAAAATCGCCAGATTGATTAATCCCAAACTTATGATCATAGCCTATGATGAATTTCTTGGTTTTAAGCTTATCTAATAAAACGGACTTAACATATTCATCAGCACTCAACTCGGAAAATTCTCGTGTGAATGGGACCTTCACCAAGAAATCAATCCCCGTCCTCGCGATAAGCGCAGCTTTCTCATCAAATGTGGTTAACAGCCTAAGTGTATCAGCATCTTTACCAAGAACAAAACGGGGATGAGGCCAGTAAGTGATCACTACACTTTGCCCTTTTAACTCTAATGCTGTTTTAGCAACTTTTTTCAGAATTTTCTGGTGACCAAAATGCACCCCGTCAAACGTACCGCTGGTGACCACAGCCATAGGTACTACCGGTATGTCTTCTAGGTGATCAATGATCTCCATGGATCGTTTCAGATTTAAGGAAGTCCTCCAAACTATGCGCATCTTGGATTAGGTAATCTCCAATACTTGTCCGACGGAGTGCCTTCAAGTATGCTCCTACTCCTAACAATCGGCCTAAATCATGGGCAATGCTCCGGATATAAGTTCCCTTCGAACAGTGAATGTGAAACTGAATCTCAGGTAAATCCATCTTTGAGACTTCAAAGGTATAAATCGTAACTTCCCTTGACTTCAACTCAACAGATTCGTTCTTGCGAGCTTTTTTATAGGCACGTTGTCCATTGACTTTTACTGCCGAATGTGCAGGTGGATATTGTATGATAACTCCCGTCAATTGGTCAACAACTTCTTGTACCTTACTAGGAGATATGTTGTCATAGTTATGCTCTGAATCGAAATCCGTTTCCAGGTCATAGGACGGGGTAGTCCTACCTATCTCGATAACTCCGGAGTACGATTTATCAAGACCTTGCAGTTCGGATAGTTTCTTGGTAAACTTCCCCGTGCCTATCAGCAGAAGACCTGAGGCCAAGGGATCCAAGGTTCCAGCATGCCCTATTTTTTTTACCTTCAGAGCATACCGCAATTTTTTCACCACATCAAATGATGTCCAGGTCAATGGCTTGTCAATTAAAAGTAATTGACCAGCTTCATATTTATTGTCTACTGCTGTAGTCACAACAACTGGGAGGATATAGCGATCAATCCAATCAACAAACAGTATACCGCAAAGTAGGTCAGCTTACCTTTGCGAACAATGGCAACCATCCATTGGCAGGCGAGATAGCCAGCAATGAAAGCCGAAAGAAAACCTACTAGCAACACACCAAATGAGGGTCCGCTACTCACCACCGGAGCTTCCACGTAGTCTTTTATCTTAAGAAGACTGGCTCCTAGAATTGGTATGAGTACCATCAAAAAGGAAAACTTGGTTACCTTGGACTTGTCACATCCTAGCATCAAACCAGTAGCTATGGTTGCTCCTGACCTGGATACTCCTGGCAGTACAGCCGCAGCTTGAGCCATACCCATTAGGAAAGCTGCTAGAAACCCAAGTTCTTTTCCATGGGATTTTCTAAAGTGGGTAAAGAAGAGTAGTACAGAGGTGAGTAGCAATGCACTTCCAACAAGAACCATATTCCCCGTAAATAGTGCTTCCACCTCATTCTCAAAGAAAACACCTACAATACCTACCGGAATCATGGACAAAACAATCTTAGAGGAGAAAGACCATGATTCATTCCAAATGGGATCTCGTAATCCTACTAACAATTGTGCAATATCTCTACGAAATACCACAACAGTACTCAAAGCTGTCGCAGCATGAACGATAACTGTAAACAATAGATTGTTGGATGCTTCAATATGAAGTAGTACTGAACCTATCTCCAGATGACCACTACTGCTAACGGGCAAAAATTCTGTAAGCCCTTGGATAAGTCCAAGAACCAATGCTTCTAACCATGTCATCAGCTATTACTAGTCTGCGGTATTTTCTGGTTTTGCCTTCGGCTTGTAAAGGATAGCGACAAATTGAGTCAAAAAACCTAGCATGACTACTATAGGGCCGAGTGTCAGTCCTAGAAAACCAAAGCCATAGGTTTCCTTATCCAGAGTCATGATAAAAAATCCTAAAAACAGAATGACAATCCCACCAATCATAATCAGGTAGTTTACCCGATCAAATGCAAACTTTTTTTCTGACATAGTTTATTAATATAATTCATCCAACGAAGTCTTCAGGTATCTTCTGATGGCCTGATAGGTACTCAAATATGCAACTAATATTCCTAGCAATATCACTCCACCAAAAAGAACGACCAAACTAAAATCATCAACCAAATTCTGCAAATCCTCCACTCGTCTGTTGGCGTAGATGATTAGCAGGTATAAAGTACTACAGGAGAAGATACCGGCAAAAAAACCGTAAGCTGCTGATCTTTGTAGAAAAGGACGCCTAATAAACTTGCTGGTTGCTCCCACCAACTGCATGCTGCGAATCAGGAATCGTTGTGAAAATAACGCTAGCTTGATAGTGTTGTTGATTAATATCACGACTACCAAGACCAATATAATGGCAAAACCCACCAGTATTACTCCAATCTTGGCGAGGTTGTTATTAATACTCCTCACCAAGGATTCTACATAAGTCACCTCATAAACACCCCTGATAGATTGAATTTCCTTAGAAATCCAGCTTAAACTATCAACGGACTGGTATTCTGGCTGAATCTTCATGACAAAAAGATCCCGCAACGGATTGTCCCCGAGAAAATCTCGAAAATCCTCTCCGGTATCTTTAATGAATTCCGCTGCTGCCTGGTCCTTGGTAATATGAGTTATGCTAGGTCGATCCTGCTTTTTGAGGATATATGGCTTGGAAGTAATAGTACGTCGGATTCTGGTGACCTCATTGTTGGTCACTGATTTGTTGAGATAGACCTGCACCTCAACGTTTTCCTTGATGGCGGTGGTAAGCTGACTAGTATAGACAATCATCAGTCCAAGTAGTCCAACTACAATAAGGGCCAGGGTAATGCTGAAAATGACGCTTACAAATGGATAGCTACCAAGTTTTCGTTTTCTTCTGACCTTTTTCTCCTCCATGCCTCACAAAATTAAAACAAATTGGACATGTTAGAGGCACAAGGCCAAATTCAAACAACTTTAAAATCAACGACGTGGCCTTATCGTTTATTGGATCTGATAATATTGAGATCTGAAATAGTTGATTGGTCGGTAATAGGTTGTAAGTCCTTTACCCTCTTGCTGGCGTCAAGATGAAAATACATGTTGCCGTATAGTAAGTACAGTGTCTTACCGTCTATGGAATTGATCTCAAGGATTTCATAAGTATCTTTTTCAAAATCTCCTATCAAAGACAATTGGCCATCAAAATATTTGTATTGCAAAACACCTTTCTTGAAGATCTTATTGACCTTTACATGCTCCAAATCTCCTGGTACTGACACGGAAACATCTTCGACCTGCTCTGCTACATAATGATCCGCTTCAGAAATTGGGTCTGCGACAGAAGGAACAGATATTTGCGGAATAATATTCTCTTCGATGGCATCTTCCCCTACCTCTTTTTGAGTCAAGTCCTGTGGAGGTATGCTCAAAGCAACCTTGGCTAGTGTGGAAGTGGTGCGCGCCGCAGGGTTAAGAGCAGGTTGTATTGGCAGTGAAATAGCTTCTTTTGTATACCGCTGAGGCATGTCAATAGTGATGGTCATATCATCTGTCATCACTTCTCCAGTAACACTTGACTTTTCACCAGGTGTAAATGATAAATAGGCAATTGTCAGCATACCAATTGCAACGGCTCCACCAATCGCTGCCTTGAGTAAGGCGCCGTTACCAACACCAAGTGCACTTGGAGCAACATCGATGCTAGCCAAATGAGCTTTTAACTCAGCTTTGCGGTATTGTTGGATACCATTAATAATGATTCTTTCTTGTGCTACGGCCTCTTCCAGACCGGGAGTTGTTCTTATCATCTCCTCAAAGGAGGTAATTTCACTCTCGGACATCCTTCCGGAAAGGTAAGAGTCTATGGCTTCGGTATGCTGATTGTGGTTGGTCATTTCAATTAAAGAAGTCCTTTTCTGTATATCGCTGTTTTATCAAACTATCTAGCCGTTTCTTACATTTATATTTTTTAGTCTTTGCGGTATCCTGATTAGCAAAGTTCAATTTTTTAGCAATATCTGTCATCGACATGCCATCAAAGTAGTAATACGTCAACAAACTCTTACAGGGATCCCCTAACTCTCCAATACATTGCATCACTATCCTGAAGGTCTCATCCTCCTCATAAGACTGGTACTCATTACCATCTTTCTCTTCCCTTGACAGTCTACTTTTCCTATCTAATTCTTTTCTCCACTGATTCTGACAAATACTGTACAAGTACGTACTGATCTTAGAAGTTAAAACCAGTTTCCCACTTGCAGCTTTTTGCCAGAAAGCGATCAAAGCCTCTTGATACACATCCTGTGCTTCCTCCTCTGTACCGTTATTACTAAGAACAATTTTATTCATCATTCTATAGTACTTCTTGTACAGGTAGTCCAACACGCGCTCATCTCCCCGACCTATTCGTTCGAGTATTTCGCTGTCTTTCATTCACCTTTAGGTGAGTCCAAGAGACTCTTTTGTTTAATACTGAAAACTAAAAATAAGTAACCTCTTACTACACTTTTGAGGTCTAAAATAAATCAATATTCTACTATCCGATGGGCAGTACTTGGTTTTCAACCACGGCGAAGACACTGCTATTGCCGGACACTTTGATAGGATGGCTACCGGTAAAATTACCAAAAGCAGGCAAAAATGCCGAAGAATCAGTAAAGTAATAACATGGTAATCTGACTCCTTGTTTTGCCATACCCCTCAGTCTGACTGAAGGATGAATATGTCCTGAAATATTAAAAAATTCACTCTCTTCACTTTGATGCGTAAAAAGAAATGGGCCCACTTCTAACATTGACGAAACCTGCAGATTAGAGTGTTGATAATGATCGTCTTCTAGGAAATCGTGATTACCCTTGATTAAGTAAAAGTGATGACCAGAGAATATCTGCAAAAATTGTCTGAAGTCGTCCCACTCATTGTTGCGATCACTATGAAATAAATCTCCGAGAAAATAGATCTTTCGAGCGCTGGTCCTTTTGATGACTACTCCCAATCGGTCAAGGTCATGACGGTGGATAGTTCTAGGGATGGGAATGCCGTGTTTCCTAAAATGCCCTGCCTTCGCCAAATGTAGATCAGATAGGATGAGCGCTTTATTAGCAGGCCAGAAAATTGCTTTTTCAGGTAGCAAGTGTAGTTTCTCTCCTCTGACCTCAACAACACAAGGGCTAGACATCCATCAACCCTCCACTCTTAGCCATGTCTGTGTCCGGTACAAAAACATGATGTATCCCCTGACCTTTAGGTTCCCTTCTTCATCTGTCCACAATTTACAATCATAGACACTGCCATTTTCCGGATCAAGAATATCCCCATCTCGATATTCGTCATCCTTTTTATCATATTTCATATTCCTGATGATCTCCATACCTATAATCTTCTGCTTATACCTTGGGTCATCTTCATCGCAGTCAGTGCAAATAGGATCTGGGTCTTCACCTGGTTCCGTGTAGATCTTAAGTATTTTACCAAAAACCAAACCCTCTTTCTCGTAGATCTCAACCTCTGATCTAGTTTTACCGGAGTTGTCATCAACTGTTTTCCATTTACCTACAATAGACTGGCCATTAGACAAAAGGGCAAATGTCAGTAAGGAGCAAAAAAATAGGTATTTCATCATAGGTCTGTTTCTTTCTAAATTAATTGATCTATTCTAAACCTCCTGCATTTCTTTCTAGCTGTAGCTGCATTTTAGCCACTCGATCACTTAGTTGCTCAGAGGTCAGATTTTCTCTACGCAAAGAGTCTACCAAAATCGGAAACGCAAAAGGTGTAGGTTGGTTGGTTTCCATCAATACAATTTTTTGCGAATTGATCCTTCTTACAGCCTCAAAAAGCCTTGATTGCTCCAGCTGTTGATTCATGACTTCTTCCACTGATTGCTGAATCAGCAAGTTTTCATGGTCATAATCTTCAAAAACTTTGTAAATAATACCAGATGATGCCTGCAAATGTTTACTCCTTACTTGCTTGCCTGGATAGCCTTGAAAAATGAGCCCAGCAATGGTGGCGACATCGCGAAACTTACGCTTGCTCATCTCTGTCTTATTGACAGATTGATTGATATCCTGAAATAAATTATCTTCACTAAACAAGTCGAGTTCCAGCGCTTCGACAATAGGTATATCTTGGTCAGAAAGTAGCTCAAAGCCATAATCATTCATGGAGATAGAGAAACTGATAGGCAACATCTGACTGATCCTGTAAGCAACAAGGCCTGCCAGCACCTCATGAACAAACATGCCTTCAAATGGATAAATAAAAATGTGATTGCCAAAGCGGGTGGTAGTTTTTTCGATAAGGAGTGTTTTGGAGTCTGGGATTTTAGACCATCTTGCTTGTAGCATCAATATGGGTTTGATTGTTGCTAGCTCTATATCGGAGTAATCACCATTTGCGGCTTGCTCTAGCTTTTGCTTAATCACCTCAGACAACATGGAGGAAAGCGGAAGTCTACCCCCGCCCCAGGCAGGTGTAAGACCTTTTTTCTTGTTGGACTTTTTTACGATCACCGTGAGATCCTTGATCATGACAAACTCCAGATTGCGCCCTGCAAACCAAAAAGCATCCCCAGGGTTAAGTTTTGAGATAAAGTACTCCTCAATCGTACCGAGATACCCACCTGTCAGAAATCTAACTTTTAGAGAGGGATCTCCTACTATTGTTCCGATGGAGAGTCGGTGTCTAGTTGCTGTTCTTTTATTGATGATCTTGTAGACCCCATCTTCTTCATAAACTTTCGCGTACTCATCATAAGCACCTAAGGATTTACCTCCGGTTGTGATAAAATCAAGTACCCACCGCCATTCATTACCAGTCAACTGCCGAAAGCAATAGGTAGACCTAACTTCCTCTAGGATTTCTATAGCTCTAAAACCACCGCCAACTGCTAACGTCACTAGGTATTGCACTAGCACATCAATACACTTTTCGAGAGGTTTCCGACTTTCGAACTTACCTTCGGCTACTGCCTGCCTTAGAGCTGCACCTTCCACCAATTCAAGAGAATGAGTCGGCACAAAGAAAATTTGACTTGGTGCACCTGGCCTATGACCACTTCTACCAGCCCGCTGTTGAAAACGGCTAACTCCTTTTGGTCCTCCTACTTGGATCACAGTATCCACTGGTCTAAAATCAACACCTAAGTCCAAACTCGAAGTGCATACTACCAACTTCAACTTACCAGCATGCAGCGCATCCTCTACCCAGTTTCGAATGTTAGGATCCATCGACCCATGATGCATAGCCATAACCCCGGCCAACTCCGGAGCAAAATTGAGAAATGCTTGGTACCACAGCTCAGTTTGAGATCTAGTATTGGTAAAAAGTAAAGTAGTCTCACTCTTTTCTACTATTGGTAATATTTTTGGAAGAAGTTTGGTACCCAAGTGCCCAGACCACGGAAAGTTTTCGACCTCATCTGGGAGGATCGATTGAATGGATATTTCCTTTTCAATATCGGCCTTGACTGCTATCGCCTCCTTACGCCACTCCTCCCCTAACAGTACTCGCTTCGCCTGTTTCAGATTTCCTATCGTGGCTGATATTCCCCATATTTTGACTTTTTGCTTGGCTATTTTCTTTATTCTGGCCAATGCCAACTCCGAAGCTACCCCTCTTTTAGTTCCGATCAATTCATGCCATTCATCAGCAATAATTGCTTTGACATTTTTGAAGTAATAGGGGTAGTCCGATTGACTCAACAAGATGTGAATACTCTCAGGCGTAATCACTATTGCATCGGGAGGTTTGTTTTTTTGTGCTTGCCGGGCACTAGTGAATGTATCTCCCGTCCTCAGCCCTACCGTCCATGGGATGCCCATTTCATTGGCTGCTTGTTGCATAGCTGACTGAATGTCTTTCGCCAAAGCCCGCAACGGTGTAATCCAGATCACCTTCAGTCCCTTCTCATAGGGATCGCTTATGAAGGTTTCAAGGAGAGTTGGAATCCATAAGGCATAAGTCTTACCACTACCCGTTGGGGCATTTAGCAATCCGGACTTACCGTCCAGATAGGCATTCCAGCAATCTAATTGAAACTGAAAAGCCGTCCAACCTCGACTCTCAAACCATTCTCGTCCTTTTTTAATCAGTACCTCCCTAGTATAATCCACCAAGCGAAGATCTTCATTTAAAAAACTAGGAACGAACCAAGGCTGGAAATTATGTTGACTTTCATCCTAGGGAAATCACATACAGACACCTTCATAATAACATGTAACCAGCTTTCCCATTACTTATCTGAACTAGCTTTTAGTCCTGATCATCAGGCATAACCCTGATAGCAGGAAATCAACTTAGAGATGAAGTATAGATTCGATCATCTAATTAAGCTCATGTATTCTCGGCTAGAATATCTTTACCTCTAAAGCAATTCACCGGATAAGACAATTGCTTTCACGACGTCCATTTCAGTTTCCAAAGGTATGCTTTCAGCTTTCATCTTGGCTTTCAATGCTTTGTAGTTTCTGAGGTGCTTTAATCCTGACTTAGTGGGCTTCAATGATACTAATTCTTTGGTATCCTTGTAGTAAACGTAATAAGAGGAATTTTTTATAAACCTATAGTTAGGAGACCCAATATCGAGCTGTACATTATAATCTGGTTTCAACACATCCACTCGGTGACACTTGACCACGGTCAGCTTAGGTGTCTCTGCCAGACGTTCACAAAGGCTTTCTTTGGACTCTATTTGCAAAAGTCTCCTATTGAGCAGGAATTGACCCGTTTTTAGCTTGATTGAATCGATCTGATCAGCATTTACCGCCATCTCTCTTCCCTTGAAGCTCACTACGATTTGGTCGAAATAGAGATCATAATCGATATCTCCCTGTAAGTCCTGGAAAGCTTGAAAGAAAACACTAGCTGGCAGGAAATTATCAAACAGTCTGATTGACCCCTCATAACCGGTAGGTTTGTCCCTTACCGAGATCATGCCAAGGTCTGTAACAATATCACTAAATTCTCTAGAGGCCTGACTAGAAGCTGCAATAGCAAATAACAGAAAGGCTGATAATAATACGGTTGATTTTGTTATCATAATTTCAGGATAGATAAGAATGCAATAATAAAAAAAGGTTGTCATGAAACATGACAACCTTAATTCTTAAATCACTTATTCCCTTAGCTTCTCACAAATCCTAAAATGAAGTTATCAGAGTTATCTTCATCAAGGAATGCTTCGGCATCAGTAGAGGTGATCGATGTAATCTCAATTTCTATTGATCCATTTCCAGCAGTAGTACCGGCATCAAGTGCAGCACTTAGTACTTGAATAGTAATCTCACCAGAGGTTTGGCCAGCAGTCAACGTTACTGCACCACCTGTCAGATCAGTGTAATCAACACCTGCTGCAGCATTGGTAGTGGTAATCGTATAGTTTACTGTAACATCTTCCAATGACTCACTTGAGAGTGTAACTGGGAAATTCAGGAAGCCAATATCATTAGCTGAGGATAAAGCCGTCGAGTCAGCATTATCTGTACTAACAGTCTTTATATCATCTTTGATAAAGAACTTCAATGTATCAGCAGCCGTCAGATCTAATCCTCCACCTATGCTAACTGCGGATAATGCCACAGTTAGTGAATCATTGGCAGAAAAGGTCACTGAATCAAATGGTTGCGCTACATCCATGGAGTCCAACATATCCTCTAGTGCCGAATCATTAATCGGAAGTATTTCCAGGTCGATTTCAGTCTCTCCAGCAGGGATAGTGAAGGGACCGGTTCCCGATGTAAACGTAAAATCCGTTCCAATACCAAGGCTTCCACCAAGGCTAGTAATGGAGAAAGTTACTGCTTGGGTAGTTGCATAACTCAAGGACATAGTAACCTTAGCGGTATCTGCATCATCTTCATCAATTGTCAATGCATTTGCTGAAAGTGATAAAGTGAGGTCAGAATCATCCAATGCTACTGTGGCAATGGTAAGAATCTCCGTACCACCACGACCGATTGCATAGTTGGTACCGTCCGCTCCCACCGCGCTGACTAGGGTAAGAATAATGGTTTCTTCTCCCTCGTCTACGGCATCTGTTAACAACTCAACTACTATGTTAGCTGCAAAAGGATCATTAGCCTGACCAATAGTAGTATATGGGATTACGACTGTCCCTTGGGCTCCAGAAGCACCAGAAATGGTATAGTCAGTTCCTAAAGTAGCAGTACCACTGATTGCGTATGTAACAGTCACGTCACTTAGCATTCCTGTAGGTGCCTCTACAGTAAATGTGATATCGTCATCAGACTCTTCAGCCTCAACGTTATTTTCAGTTACTGATTCACCGGGTGAATCCCAAGCCACATAAGCAGGAAGTTCTTCAAGGTCGAAACCTTGGTCGTCTTCATAACTGAAGTCTTCACACGAAAAAGCGACTACTGCCAGTGATAAGATTATTAAATATATATTCTTCATGATTCTTCAGTCTTTTAAGGTTCAAACCACATATTTTGGTCTATTGGCGGATTCGCGGGGGTATTTGGGTTTGCAGAGATTTCATCATTTGAGTAGTTAAATCTCTTGATGATACCTCCAGCAATGTTAGACCCCGGAACTACTGCCAAAGTAGGAGCATTATTTCTGCGAACGGTATTCCAAGAAAGAATAGGACGCATGAACGACTCCAAATACTGCTGATCATATACATCAGCTAAAGTTGGAGCTCCTAAAGATGACACATAAGCTGTGATTTGAGCATCGGTCAAAGTACGTTGTACTCCGTCAATGTCTTGTCCCCAGTACTCTAGTGCTAACTGAACGCCATTTTCATATGCTGTCGCTGCATCACCATTGACACCTGCAATGCCCTTAAGAATTGCCTCGGCTCGGTAAAACTCTACCTCCGCAGGAAGTGCCCAAATCGAAGGGTAGTCAGATCGAATGATTGAGTTTGCAATCACTGTCTCCGTGGCAGAGGGGAAACCACCAATTCCTGCAGCAGGAAGAGGATAAGTTCCGGTACCGCTAAGATCGGTGAAGAATAGTCCTAACCTCGGATCACCGCTGTCTTCCAACATTTGCGTCAAAACTGGTCCTGGTCCGTGTACCTGAGTACTTTCATTGTCAGGACCGAAGAATGCAGTCACGATAGTGAAAAACGCATTTTGATTACCCGGAGAAGTGAAATATCGAAATCTCGCTGCTTCAGCATTGGTTTCGATCAGATCATCACCATTCAAGAGCGCAGGGATTCTAGCATCTGCATATGCAGCATCCTTGTTTCGGATCATCATTAGAATTCTCAACTTCAAAGTGTTCGCGAATTTCTCCCAATTTCCCATGTTACCTTGGTAGATAACATCACTTTGCGAGATATCGAAAACACCAGAAGAAGGAATGTTTCCAATCAAGCCAATGGCTTCGTCTAGATCGTCAACGATACCTTTCAAAACAGTCTCTTGATCATCAAAAGCTGGAGAAGGGAATTCTTGACCGTTCAAGGCCTCTGTATAAGGAATGAACTCATAGATTGACGTCAAATCCCAGAAAATCAAGGATTTCATGATCAAGGCTACCGCTGTTACATTGTTTCTAACATCACCAGCGGCTCTAGAGTCAGTCTCCAACAGAGATAGATTACCCAAGCAGTCTGTGTAGAAAACATCCCAGGTGTTACCTGTCAAGGTCTGCGAGGTGCCTCCTCCAGTCTTAGGAGAGTTGAAACACGCTCCGAAGTGCTGAGAAACATCCATAATCCTGGTACCAAGCTCGGATGTTCTTCTTGCTTCATAAGTCACTGTAACCGCAGGAAGTACGGTATTCGGATCTGCAGATGTTGCTACCAACGGATCCGTATTGATATCCAGCGCACTATCACATCTTTGAGTGATAACGGCAAATGATAATATTAATGCTAATATTCCTAATTTTTTCATGATTCAGTCTCTTGAATTAAAACGTAAGTTTCAAGTTGAAACCGTAGCTTCTTGTAGAAGGTACATTGGATTGCTCAATACCGAATCCATCAACTCCTGAACCAAAGAGATTCACTTCAGGATCAATGTGTGGCACCTTGCTATAAAGAAGCGCTAGATTTCTTCCTTCTATACCAAACTGCACAGCTTGGAAAGGTGTATTATCTACGATGCTCTTAGGAAGTTGGTAAGAAATTGCTACCTCTCTTAGCTTTACAAATGTTGCTTCAAAGATGGAGTGCTCACCGATTCCATTATCATCAAGACTCTGCCAGAAATCCTTGGAACTTCTCAAAGGAATGTCATTTTGTACAAGAACGCCATCACCTTTATCAACCAAAGCGGCTCTATCGATGAATGTACCCTCTCTATTTTGTAGTGTTTCTTCGGTCATACCTTGATTCACTAGATCTTCAACTGTCCTTGCACTGATCAAACCACCTTGTCTCCAGTCTATTGTGAAGCTAAGTGATAGTCCTTTCCATGAAAAGTTATTGACAAATCCCATAGTGAAATCAGGGAGTACAGTACCAAAGGCTTTTTGCTCTCCAGCAACTCTTGTTCCATCAGAAGCCTGTACAATTGGTCTGCCTGTAATCGTATCTCTCAACACCGGAATAGCAAACAATTGATACTCTTTACCAGGAACAGCTTTCACTGCTACACTTGTAAATCCACTTGCGATCTGTAATTCGTCCGTACCTTCAAACAAGGAAACTACGGTAGACTCTACGTGGGAGAAGTTGACGGTACTGTTCCATTTGACAGGACCATTAGCCAGCCTGAAGTTTAAGGCAAACTCGATACCTTCATTTTCAATCTCACCAGCATTCACAAATCGGAAACCGAATCCTGTAGATTCAGGAATTGCAGCTTGTAGGATTTGATCCTTGTTATTAGTCTTGAAGTAAGTCACATCTACGCCAATGTTACCATTGAAGAAAGACAACTCAGTACCTAACTCGATACTAGTTTGCTCCTCAGGTCGTAGTTCTGCATTAGGTATTTCAGGTGCAGCTCTAAATCCTAGTACACCCTGATTTCCATAAGGATAAGTCAGGTTCAAAGAGTACTGACCTTGAGAAATGGTAAGGGGATCGTAGCTAAACAAAGTCTGGTAAGGGTTGGTATCGTTACCTACTTGTGCCCAACTCGCTCTGAATTTACCATATGACAAGATATTATTAGATATATTGAATGCATCTGTGAAAACGAAAGCTGTACTCACAGCAGGATAGAAATATGAATTGTTATCCAGCGGAAGCGTTGACGACCAGTCATTTCGCGCAGATAGTGTCAACGTTAAGTAATCTTTATAGCTAATGTTAGCCTGTCCGTAAAGACCGAAAAGCCTTCTTTCGTTGAAGTCTCGGTTTGGTGTATTTACAGAAGCATTACCTGGAGCAAATAGCTCAGGAATTACTAATTGATTAGAGAAAAGCTGCTCTCTTGTAAAGACTCTTGAGTTGTAGTTGTATCCCCCTAACACTGATAAAGAAATATCCTGATTAATGTTAGTAGTGTAAGATGCAATTACATCCACATTGATTTGTCTTCTTTGGATGTTATCTATATCAAAGTTTCCTTGAAGTCTTGTAATCGTACCGACACTATTCTCCAAGAACCTTCTATCATAGTTCCAGTCAAGTCCTACTCTACCCGAAACGGTAAATCCTTGAAAAGGAGTCAAATCAACCTGATAGCTACCTATGAATCTGTCATCTTTTCTATCGCTGGCATTTTCATTTCTAACCCAGAAGATATTGTTAGAAAGAGGATCAGGATTATTGATCTGGTTTCCACTTTCATCCTTCCAAGGTTTCATAGCATTGACATCCAAAGAAGGTCCAAAATCCAACCAGTTTACAATGTTTTGGTCGTTTGCTCCTCCAGCTCCAACACCAGTGTTGTCTGTATTGACATACTGTACACTGAACCTTGACTTGATGAAATCATTGTGTTTGAATCCAGCATTAAAAGCAGCAGTAATCCTATTCAATTCAGAATTGGGCAAAATACCTGTCTGATTCAATGAAGTCAAACTCAAGCGATAATCTCCTCGCTCACTAGCATCTTGAACAGATACGTTATTGATGAACGTTTTACCTGTTTCATAGAAATCCTTCCAGTTGTCTTCGTATGCCCGAAGAGGAACTCTTTCCTTAGAAATAGGATCAGTTACTGTTTGACCTACGATTCTAGGTCCCCATCCCGTCCCCCAAAGAGACGAATCCGGACGGTAAAAATCTCCACCTCCGTACTTGTACTGAAGATCAGGAGCTTTGAAAACCTGATCGAATCTAACAGAGGAGTTTACAGTAATGGTTGGCTTCCCGCCTGCACCAGCTTTTCCTCTTTTGGTAGTCACAACGATTACACCAGCCGCAGCACGAGATCCATAAAGAGAAGTAGCAGCCGCACCTTTAAGTACGTTAATGGACTCAATATCATCAGGGTTCAAAGCAGCAGCTCCGTTACCGAAGTCTCTTTGTCCAGTGATACGAGTCTCCTGACCCTCTCTTGAGGTATTAGTATTGGAATCATAAATAGGAACACCATCTACAACCCAAAGTGGATTGTTTCGACCACTGGTTAGGGAAGTAACCCCTCTAACAAGAATCTTAGTGGATCCTCCTAAGTTACCAGATGACTGGGTGATGGAAACTCCTGTTACTTTTCCCTGCAAAGAGTTAACGATGTTAGTTTCCCTTGATTTAACAAGTTCTTCACCATCAACCGCAGAGATTGCGTAACCTATATCTCTTGATTCTCTTTCGATACCAAGAGCAGTTACCACAACTTCAGAAAGTTGCTGAACGTCAGAATCCATAGACACATCCAATACTGATCTGGAACCTATCTCAATTTCTTGAGCTACCAAACCAATAAAGGAGAATACAAGGGTTCCTCCTTCTTCAGGTACGCTCAATCGGTAATTACCGTCGAGATCCGTTGTCGTACCTGTTGTCGTTCCTTTGAGAACGACGTTTACGCCGGGAATGGTACTTCCATCATCAGATGATGACACCTTTCCGCTTACAATCCTTTGCGCCGAGACCGTAAAAGTCGCGCACACGAAGGCCATAAAACCGAGTAGTAGTTTTCTCTTCATAGACACATCGATTAGTTATACATACTTAACTTAATACATAAAAATACAATTAAATTTCTGTTAAAATTATAACCTTAATCCAAATAAATACTCAATGTATTGGATAAATTCATTCCGAATTCCATATAAAATATATTTATTCGTTAGATGGTTTATAATGTAAAATATTATTTGGCCAAAGTCACAAATTAGAAAAGTCCAAAAACCAACTAAAGTGATAGATTCTGTAAGGTTATAAATCTAAAAAGGCCTCGATACAGTATCGAAGCCTTCATAGTCAAGATCTTAAGTAAGTAATTGATTTTGCTTTATTCTCGTAATGCAGATTCCAATTTAGCAACCTCCTGATCTACAGAAATCTCCGCCTGAACCTGCTCAGAACCCGTTCCGTGACCATCCCCATATATCTCGCCTAGAATAGGGGCAATAACCAAACCCACTAAACACGTAAGTTTGATAAGTATATTCATCGAAGGTCCTGATGTGTCTTTAAACGGATCGCCAACAGTATCCCCTGTGACAGCAGCTTTGTGCGCTTCGGAGCCTTTATAGGTCATTTCTCCGTCAATCATAACTCCTGCCTCAAAAGATTTTTTGGCATTATCCCACGCGCCACCTGCATTATTCTGAAAAATAGCCCAAAGAACTCCTGAAACAGCAACGCCAGCCATGTAGCTACCCAAAGCCTCGGGTCCCATTAGAAACCCGATCAATAACGGAGCAACAATAGTAATAGCACCAGGAAGCATCATTTCTCTTATTGCCGCCTTAGTAGAGATATCCACGCATTTACCATATTCGGGCTTGCCTGTTCCCTCCATAATACCTGGAATGTCTTTGAACTGCCGTCGCACTTCTTTTACCATCTCCATAGCGGCCTTACCTACGGAATTCATCGCCAAGGCTGAAAATACTACAGGGACCATGCCGCCCACAAATAAGGCAGCCAGTACATCCGCTTTGAATATGTTGATACCATCAATGCCAGTAAACGTTACATAAGCTGCGAACAACGCCAAGGCCGTTAATGCTGCTGAAGCGATGGCAAAACCTTTTCCGATGGCTGCTGTAGTATTGCCCACAGAATCCAATACGTCCGTCCTGCCGCGAACTTCCTCTGGTAACTCGCTCATTTCAGCTATACCTCCGGCATTATCCGCAATAGGCCCAAAAGCATCTATAGCAAGCTGCATAGCTGTAGTCGCCATCATTGCTGATGCAGCAATACCTACTCCATAAAATCCAGCCAAGCTGTAAGCCCCCCAAATAGCTCCAGCAAACAACAGTACCGGAGCAAAGGTCGAAATCATCCCTGTCGCTAATCCTGCAATAATGTTGGTAGCTGCTCCCGTAGAAGAACGACTTACAATATCCAGTACTGGCTTCTTACCTAGTCCTGTATAATACTCAGTAAAATAAGAGATCGCACCTCCCACAAACAACCCTATGAGAACAGCGCCAAAAACACTATTTGGGGTAATATTGACCAAGCCTTCACCAAAAAAATTCATCTGCATGACCTGCGGCAACATCAGGTCAATCACAAAGTAGGCCACTACACCTGTCAAAACTATTGCGCTCCAGTTGCCTTTATTGAGTGCACTTTGTACTTGTTGTTCTTTGGGTTCGGCACCTGTAACCTTGATCAGAGAGGCACCTAGAATGGAAAACATAATCCCCAACCCAGCAATCACCAATGGCAGCAATATCGGTCCGATTCCATTGAATTCGTCAATAACGGAGCCACCCATATCTCTAATCACATAATTTCCTAGTACCATCGATGCCAATACTGTCGCGACATAGGACCCGAAAAGGTCAGCTCCCATTCCAGCTACATCACCTACATTGTCTCCGACATTATCTGCTATTGTGGCTGGATTGCGGGGATCATCCTCAGGTATCCCAGCTTCAACCTTTCCAACCAGATCTGCTCCTACGTCTGCAGCTTTGGTATAGATCCCGCCACCGACTCTCGCAAACAATGCAATCGATTCCGCTCCCAAAGAAAAACCAGCCAGTGCTTCAAGCACCACAGTCATATCTTCTGTATTGGTCCAGGTGCCATCCATAAACAACTGGAATAACAGAATGAAAAGCATACTCAATCCAAAAACCGCCAGACCCGCCACACCGAGGCCCATTACCATGCCTCCGTTGAACGAAACTTTGAGCGCATTAGGCAAACTAGTTCTCGCCGCCTGAGTAGTCCTGACATTTGCAGCGGTTGCTATTCGCATACCAATATTTCCTGCCAGTGCTGAGAAGATCGCTCCTATAACAAATGCTACCACGATGAACCAATGAGTAGTCTCCACAATCGAAGCAATTACTCCAAGAAGTACACCGGCAATGACAACGAAAATGGCAAGTACTCTATACTCTGCATTAAGAAAGGCTAGTGCTCCCTCTCTGATATGATTAGCCAGGTCCTGCATCTTGGCATCTCCCGAATTTTGCCTCATTACCCACTGTGCCTTTACGATCATCACGGCTATGCCTATCAATGCCAAAATAGGCACTGCATAAATCAAATATTCCATTATTTATAACTTGGTTTTCAAAAAGCTGTGCAAAGATATAGGAATGGGTCAATTATAAAAACGAAGATTTGAATGCCTATAAATTTCGATTAACCGGGCCAAATTCATGTCTATTTCTGATGTCAACATCCTCGCGCTTTGCGGTGCCAAATACTCGCTTCTTCCACTACCGGTTCTACCAAAGTCCTGGAATTGGAGACTTCGAATGTGAGCAATCGCAATATGGCCGCACGGCATTGAGTATAGATCTAAAAAGTATCCTTGTAAACAATAAGACATTCCTGTCCAAAGCGAAGTCAAAAAACCACTATTCCCCTAGAAACAACATGGGTCAGTTAAATCTCAGTATTCGAGTTAATATAATTGAGGAACTCCGTTTTGATCTGTTGATCCAGGAACTTCCCGCTAAACTGAGCTGTACCAGTACGACTATTTGTATCATTCACTCCTCGTGATGAAACACACATGTGTGTCGCATCTACTACCACGGCGACATCTTCAGTATCTAGTATTTGCTGTAGTTCGTTTGATATCTGCACAGTAAGACGCTCCTGAACCTGTGGCCTCTTGGCATAATACTGGACGATCCGGTTAATTTTAGATAAGCCTATGACCTTTCCGCTTGAGAAGTAGGCCACATGAGCCTTGCCATAAATAGGAACAAAGTGATGCTCGCAGTGAGAGTAGAAGGTTATATCCTTTTCAACAAGCATCTGATCATAGTTGTACTTGTTTTCAAAAAGCCTGGCACTTGGCTTATTCTTAGGATTGAGCCCTGAAAACACCTCCTGCACATACATTTTAGCCACTCTCTGAGGAGTCCCTTGTAAACTGTCATCATCTAAGTCAAGGCCAAGAATTTGCATAATCTCTTTGAAATGCTTGCTGATCATTTCCACTTTGAGTTCATCATCCATCTCAAAGGCATCGGCTCTCAAAGGAGTATCATAGGAAGTCCCAACATGGGCAAAATCCAAATCATCAAGTTCTTCGGGCTCAAGCTGGGTATTCGACAAAGTTTCTTTCTGTTTCATAAAGTCTTATTTTCAGATCCAAGGCAGAATCTAATTTTTCTCTGAGTAGCCTATAGATGACTACCGCAATATTCTCCGCCGTGGGGTTAAGTGATTTAAATTCATCCACATCCAAGTTGAGGTTGCGATGATCAAACCGGTCTAGCACTTGCTCCTTAACAATGGTACTTAGCACTTTCATATCCATCACATAACCGGTATCGGAGTCCGGCTCTCCTGTTACCTTAAC
>JAHCMJ010000031.1 GCA_019192485.1 Cyclobacteriaceae bacterium HetDA_MAG_MS6
GAAGACTCTTCTCAAGTATTTGGATGTTCATTTTGTGGGGAGATTGGTTTTTACAGATTCATACCAGGCATCTAATTCTTTTCTGAGTTTCTGAACAATCTCAGGGTTTTCGTCAGCCATATTAATCGTTTCCTCTGGATCAATATTGAGATCAGCTAGAAACAATTCCGGTCCTTCTCGACGAAAATCGAGCATCGTATTAAGCGAGAGTTTCCAATTACCTTTTCTGATCGCGAACTGACCGGCATACTCCCAGCACAACGCTTGGTGAGGAGATTTTTGGCTCTTCCTAATCATGGGCATTAAATCCTGACCATCAAGTGCATAATCCGGTTGCTCTACACCAGCAATTTTTAAAAATGTTGGGAAAACATCCATCCCAATTCCTGGTTCTTCGACAACAGTTCCGGCTTGGATATTACCTGGCCAGCTTATAATAGCCGGCACCCTAATTCCACCCTCAAAAACACTTCCCTTATGACCTCTCAGTCCACCATTGTTCGCACCATAATAGAATTGCTCTTTTTCATTGGATATGAAATTCTTGGCATTGTTGGCACCTCCATTGTCGCTCACGAAAAACACCACAGTGTTATCTTTCAGATCATGCTTCTCTAATTCTGCCATAATACTCCCAACTCCTTCATCGACGACAGCCAACATGGCAGCCATTCTTTGTCTTTGGGGCTCGAGGTGACTAAATCTTTCAAGGTATTCTTTGGGCATATGCAAAGGTTGGTGAGGAGCATTGTAGGCCACATATAGGAAAAAAGGCGAAGTCCTATTTGTCGCGATAAAGTTTGTAGCTTCCCTGGAGATCAAGTGCGTCATATAATTCCCTTCTTCCCAGGCTTCCTCATTGTTTCGCCAGAGGTCATGAAAAGGACGTGGAGCTCTAGCTAAGTAGTACATATGGGAGAAGTAATCCAAGGTACCTTCAAGGTGGCCGAAAAAATAGTCAAACCCTCTTTTATTAGGTAAATAGTCATCGGCAGCTCCCAAATGCCACTTGCCGAAAGCGCCGGTTTTGTAACCTTCATTCTTTAGGGCTGTGGCTAATGTGGCTCTTTGCAATGAAAGCCCGGGCGATCGAGGAGCCAGCAGGTCAGGCACACCTGCACGATGTGGATAGAGTCCTGTCATCAGCGCAGCTCTGGACGGAGCACAAACAGGTGAATTGGCATACCATTGTGTAAACCGAGCACCAGATGCAGCTAGGGTATCCAAATGAGGAGTCTGTAGATCGTCGGAACCAAAACAGCCCAGGTCAGCATACCCTTGGTCATCTGTAACGATCAGGACAAAATTTGGCCTCTCCTGGGCTACTGACCAATTGGCGAGAAATAGCAGTACCAGACCTATATGCCGCAATTCACCCCTTAATTCATTATTCATTTCTACTTTTTTTTTCGCTATTAAAACCAATATCGGAAATAGCCTCAGCGTAGAGGAGGTCGCCGGTATTGACTCCATAGTATGAAATATGGCTTATCGCTTTACTCATTTCTGGCTTCGATAAAGCATCCGGTCTTTTTCGTTTCTATCCCATCACCTGATTTTTCAATGGTCATGGTTCCAACGATTCTGAATCCTTTCTGTTTTGCTTCTTCAGAAAAGTCAATAGCCACTGATTTCTTGCCTTCCAATTTGGGAATGATCCCTATTTCTTTCAGTTCCAGATCTATTCGGTTTTTACTGACTTTCCCGACCAAATAATTGACAGTCGGATTCCATCCAAACAAACTTCCGTGTGCGATTTGCTGTACGCCATCTTTTTCGATACATGTGATGGCATGGACCTCGCCACAGAGATACAAGTCTACCTTATATTGAGATAGACGCTCCCACAAAGGAGACTGACGTCCTTCCTCCAATATCATACCGCTTGAATTCAGAATATTTACCGGACCCAAAACAGGAGTATGTCCCATTACAATAACATGATCCACTTTATTCTCGGAACCCAGGAGGACATTGTCTAACCATTCCAGTTGTTTTCCTGACACTCTAGCTACAATGCCCCCTTCAGGCCCTTCACCTTGCTCAAATACATTTATGGAGATAAAAAGGGTATTGTTGTGTATGAAATAGTAGGTCAGCCCTTTCATATGATCAGGTCCATTCAGAGGCATTTGCAGATATTTTCTGAATTGCTCCTCAAATAATGGCACAAGCTTAGTCTTCTCCTCGGGCCACGGATTGTCGCCAACTTCATGGTCACCAACTGCCACATAATATTTAAGGCCATGTGCTTCCATACGAGCTTTCCAGGCAGGATAGAAAATGGCTGCCTGTTCTAAGATTGCTTCCTCAGTAGGTTCCAAAATAGAAGGCCATCGACCGTTAACCAAGTCGCCAGGCACTAAAACAAAATCAGGGTTTTCGGACTTAATTGCCTGCAAGAAAAAAGTCAGGGCCTCCTCAAAGCCCTCATGTGGATAATAGGTATCCTTATTGAGGAAATCAGGAATACTCACAAAAGTCCATGAATCGTCCACAACAGGTTGTGATGTGCAACCGACAAACAAGATTGCAGAAATAGCAAAGACACAGCCTTTGCTAAGAATAGCGTTGAGGCTACTATTTTTAACTATCCCACTATTGCTTTTGTGTAGATTCATTTAGTACTGTGTTAAAGCATGATCATCGAGTACATCTGCTCCGTACCGTATTGACCGGAATTGAAGAATATCCTGGCCTTTCCTTTCGGGGTCACAAGCAGGTGATGCCTCCAAAAATTCACCCCAATGCCACCGGCCAACTCTTCCTCGGTCAAGTCTTTTGGATAGCGAAATGGGCTGTTATCCACGTCAGGTGTCCAATCACTCTCTAGTCCACCAGGTCCACTAATCACCCATCCACCAAGCGAAGGAGCGGGTTCCCTATGGCTTTCATCCTCAGGCGGAGTCGGACTACCATTGATCAAACCATACCATTGCTTTTTGTTTTTATCAAAAAACACTTGGGGTGTACTCATCCACCCTTGATTCCAGGCTTTAGATTGACCTTGTCGTTGCATTATCTTTACTTTTTCTGCTTCCGCTTGGCTCGGATGCCAGTATGCCAATACCGTTCCTGACCCAAATGCGGATTCCTTTTGCTCCGGTTGCGCATACTTAGGATAAGCTTTGTAAAAGATCGCTACTTTGCTCTGATCCTCCAACCAATAGGCAGTGGGCGTATCACAATGTAAGCCATCAAACCACTTTTCTTCAGGGGATAGGACGGGCTGTTTTACTACATTCCAGGGTCCGGCAAGTCGATCCGCAAAGGCGACTTGCATGAATTTATTGTTTCCACCCTGACCATTTGGGGTAGTACAGGTGAATATTGACCAGTATTGTCCATCTATTTTGGCTGCTCGGTTCGGTTGATAGGCATCCATGATAACCCACCATTTATGCCAACCAATTTCATACTTAAGATCCTCTGTGTTGGTGATCTGTACCTGTCCTAATTTTTCCCAGTCTCCAGGACCAATCTCTTCTGCCGATTTGCTCTTTGCCATTCCTGCACTTAACAATTCCTCTCCATCCTCAGCTCTCCCCATGGCAAAGTAGAACATCCTCCAGGTGTCAATCTCCTCGTCCCAGACAATACATGGATCACCTACCACATGTGAATCAAACACATTACCTCCGGATCTGGTCAGCACTGGTCTGGGATCCAATTGCCATTTAGCCTCTCTGAAATTTTCGAGGCTACCGGACGATGCTTCTTCAAGTGTCTTAGTCTCACTACCACCTCTTCTTGATTGGCAAGCATAAAGTGTGATGATTATGGTTATGATAAGATATCTGGACAATGTAGAGTTCATGATAGATCAATTTCAATATGTCAATTTCACCTGTAGTAATAAATTCTTTCTCGATTTCTATTGGGTTTTTTGTAAAGCTTCAAGGAATTAGGGTCGTAATGTGGATTCTTTGCCAAAGGAAAAGGTGCGCCGATGTCTTTGCGCCACTCACTCATTACCTGAAGCATTTCAATCGCTTTTTCTGGTTCGATAGAAGCTAGATTAGTTGTTTCTCCGATGTCTTTTCGGAGATTGTAAAGCTCCAAATGGCCATCTTCAAAAAACTCCATTAGCTTATAATCTCCCATCCGCACCACACCAACCGGTGTAGTACGCCACATCTGATTCAATCCATACCCTGCCTGGAGATAGACAGGATAATGCCAAAAAATTGCCTCCCTGGATAGTTTACCTTGCTGGGTCATTAATGGTACGATACTCTCGCCATCTAAAGGATATTTCTTTGGTGGTTTTGCCCCGGCCAATTCAAGGAAAGTAGGATAAAGATCCGTGCCGATAACTGGTTCGTTGCATATAGATCCGGCAGAAACTTTTCCAGGCCATCTCACGATCATGGGTACGCGAACACCTCCCTCGTAAAGCATACCCTTGAATCCTTTGAGTGGCTTCATCGAGGTGACAGCGTGAAGCCCCCCATTATCCGAGAAAAAGACGACAACTGTGTTTTCAGCAACTCCCAGTGTTTCAAGCCTTTCCAGCAATCTTCCGATATTCTGATCCAGGCTTTCAATCATGGCGGCGTAGATAGGATCAAACTGTCCATTGGAGGTGGGCTTTGGTATGTACTTCCACATTTTCTCCAGCTTGCCCTGAATGGGTGTATGTGGTGAGTGGTAGGCCATGGTCAGGAAAAAAGGCCTTTGCCTTTTGTCATCAATGAACCGAATAGCTTCATCTGTCAGGCGGTCAGTTAAGTATTCACCTTCGGGACCATCCTCCAAAATCTCATGCTCATAAGGACTGAAGTAGCTTTTGGGTTTTCCATTATAGCAGCCTGCGATATTCACATCATATCCTTGCTCAAGAGGCCCATTTTTATCTTTCGAATTGCCGAGATGGTATTTACCTACAAACCCTGTAGTATATCCGGCTAGTTTTAGGGCCTCTGCCATTGTGATTTTTTCTGGGTCTAGTCTATGCTGATTGGGTGTGGGTATCACCGCACGCCACTCTAATTCTCCGCGCTCAGAGTCTCCTACGGTATAAACTCCTGTTCTTGGGGCGTATTGGCCTGAAAGTATAGCAGCCCTGCTTGGAGCACAATTGGGGGCATTGGCATAAGCGTTGGTAAAAAACATTCCCTCACTGGCTAACCTATCCAGATTGGGTGTTTCAAAGAATTGGCTCCCATTGAACCCAGCATCCTTCCATCCAAAATCATCGGCCAGGATGAAAAGGATATTTGGTTGATCAGCCGACGAGATAGTAGTAGACCTCTGCGCCCATGATTGAACAGCTGAAAGCGTAATGATCAAATAGACTAATCTTTTCATTTCTTCTTGGTGTAATTGATAAAAGGAGCATTTTTCTTTGGAAGCCATCGCGCCAATTCTGATTTGATTGGTTGATACTCAGGAAGACTTGCCAGGTTATTCCACTCCATCGAATCGGTCTTATGATGGTACAACTCCTCTGTATCATCGGAATACCTGGTATATCGCCAGTGCCGAGATCTAATACTTTGATTCTTGTATCTATGCGTTGTAATAACGGGCTTGTCCCAATCCATTGCTGGATTTTTTAGCAATGGCCGGAGGCTGTTTCCTTCAAGGTCCTCCTTTGCAGGCAAGCCAGCCAAATCAAGTAAGGTTGGATAGACGTCGATTAATCCGACGGGCCAGTTCACTTTTGTTCCCGGTTGTGTCACACACGGAGCTTTGAACATTAGCAGACTTCTGGTGCTCTCCTCCCACAGCGTTCCTTTCCTCCAATGGTACTTTTCGCCTAGGTGCCAGCCGTGGTCTGACCACAACACGACGATAGTATTGTCCTTGTACTTGCTTCTATCTAGTGCATCTAGTACTTTCCCAAGACACTCGTCAGCTAACGTCAGTGCTGCGAGGTAAGCCTGTATTCCCTCCTTCCACTTGCCATAGCGAAGTACTCGCAGGTGATCTCCTTCGAGGCTATCTCCTGGGGCCTCCTCATTTTGAATCATTACATCGGCCATTTGCTGTCCCAAGAATGGGATATCGTCCAAGTCATCTTCCTTTACCAAGGGAAGTTCGATTTCGTCAAGAGGGTACATATCCAGGTATTTCTGGGGTACATACCATGGCAGGTGAGGTTTGTAAATCCCGCAAGCCAGAAAGAATGGCTTTTCATGATCTATTTGTAGCTGACCAGAAACCCACTCAGCGACTTTCGAATCCCCCATTTCCGAAGGGTCAATATCTAAACCACCCCAATCAAAATAGCGGTCTACCTTAGGCATACCGTGCATGGGTATCTCTGTGGGAAACGGGTCGTCAGGTTTATTTTGATATAAAGAAGGCCAGTAATAATCCCAAGAAACAGGATCTGGCTTCCCATAATGAAATATTTTACCGGATCCCATGGCTTTGTACCCAAACTTCCTGAAATATTGCGGCAGGGTCAGCGCGTCCTTCAACACCTCACTTTCTCTCATTGGCTGTTTATTATCATATATACCTGAAGTGAAGGGCTGTACACCTGTCAATAGAGCAGCTCGGGAGGGATTACAAATGGGTGCAGCAGCATAAGCGTTGGTGAATAACACACTCATCGCAGCAAGACGGTCAATATTGGGTGTTTTTGCATTTGGGTGACCTCCAAGTACGCCTACCCAGTCGTTTAAGTCGTCGATCGAAATGAAAAGCACATTGAGGGTCTGCCTCTTAGTTTCTCTTTCACAGGAAAACAGGAAAGCACTCATCAAAATGAGTATTCCATATGTAACTTGTTTAGATATGTCCTTCTTAATTAACATGTTTTTCAGTTAATAGGTACCACTGAATATGCCTTCGGTCTCGGGATCTCTGTTAGTCGACTGGTCTAAATTCGATAGCTTGTCCCCCTCCTTTTGCCAAGTTGATCTCTAGAATTGTTTTCGCATTTACTTCTTTTGTTAAGATATTTACAGGATAAGGATTCAATTCCCAGTCTGCATTTTCGCCATCTGCATAAATGGTGGCCAGATACGTCTTTTTGGTGTCAAGGAAATCTAATGACACTTCAAACATTCGTTCTTCGTCATTGGTGATACTTCCTAAGAACCATCGATCTTTTGCCTTTCTGGCAATGGTAATGTACTCTCCTATTTCCGCGTCAATGACACGCTGATCTTCCCAATCCACATCCAAGTCACGGACAAATTGGAACGCCGGCTGATCAACATAGTTCTCTATCATATCGGCAGCCATAACCATAGGACTATACAAGACAACCATGAGGGCCAATTGCTTGGCTACAGTCGTTCGCACCTCCAGCGTAAGGCCCCTGGCTTTAAATTCTTCCCACTTAGGCATGCGGTCCCATGAATTCTTAAAATCGACATCGAATATGCCTGGGGTATAATCCACCGGCCCTGATAGCATGCGAGTAAAAGCAATATCAACCGTGTGAGAAGGTGAATTACCCCGGCTCCATGCATTCCATTCCATGCCTCTCACTCCCTCTCTCGTCATCATGTTAGGCCATGTACGTCTGATTCCCGTGTCCTTTATAGGTTCATGTGCATTAATCATGATCTGGTTGGCGGCTGCCGTCTCAACTACATTACGGTAGTGGTTGACCATAAACTGTCCATGGTGGCTCTGGCCTGGAACCCTGATCTTGCCGGCATAGCCAGTTTTGATGGCATGAACACCTAGTGACTTATACATCTCAAAAATCGAATCAATGCGAGCTTCAAATTCCGGAATGTTCCCTCCGGTTTCTTGGTGCCCTATAAACTCAACTCCTTTATGTTTCGCATATCTAACTACCTCCTCCGGGTCAAAATCCGGGTAAGGTGTTGTATAATCGAAGCTGTCCTCGTTGAGCCAAGTATCCCAACCGTGATTCCAACCTTCTACTAACACTCCCTTGATATTATTGGCCGCTGCGAAGTCAATGTATCGTTTAGTATTTTCCGTTGTTGCACCATGCTTGGGTCCTGAGGACCAGGTCTCAAGAAAGAGATGCAAACTCCACCAGATACCGACATATTTCATGGGTTTGATCCAAGATGTATTCTCTATTTTGCTAGGCTCGTTGAGATTGACAATCAGGTTCGATGTTATTAAGCCTCCTGCTGTCTCTGACAATTGAATGGTTCTCCAAGGGCTCTTCATGGGTAATACGGCTCTAACTTTCACTCCATCTGGCCAGGGTGCTAGTTCGCTTTTCAGTAAGGTGGAACCTGTATCATGCTTCAATGTCATCCCGGCATAATTGGTAAGATTTGCTTCATGTATACTCATGAATACATCATCTTCCATTTTCATGGTAACAGGTGTGCCGAGGGTAGCAGATTCACTCAACTTTGAGTTTCTGATCCTTTTCTCATATGAGTTATAATCTGCTTTGATCCACCAGGTATCGGGATTCGGTGCAACATTGAATTGTGTCTCTTCGGAAAGAACAAATATGGAATCAACTCCTTCTAGTTTAGGGATGACATATCTGAATCCTATCCCATCATCATAGACTTTGAAGAACAAATTCAACTTGCGGCTTGCATCTGCTTTGCCTACCAGGTTGACCTGCAATTCATTGCAATGATCTTTAACCACTTTGGTTTCACCCCAGGGTCGTTCCCAGGTTTCATTGATCGTTCGTCTTTCGGTGGATTCTACCTGAAATTCGGCTATTAAATCCTCTTGAGTCTTCAGATCAAAACCTAAACTGGAGGTGTCAATAACCACCTGACTATTAAAGGAAACCAGGTAACTCGGAGTCCCGCCATTATTCAAAAAAAACTTCAAATTCACTTTTCCGCTGGGAGAGCTTAGCGAATAGTCTTTTACCTCATTGCAGCCCAATAAAACTATTAGATAGAAAACGGGTACTATCGTCGTGAATCGAATCATTGCTTGGTCATTTGGAAGGACAGGTTGTCTTCCTTTACTTCTTTTTTTACCGTAAAAAGTATCCTGATCATATGCTCGCCCCAATTTTCTTTGATACGAGTATCGTGACGTGTATTCAAAGGAATTTGCTCTTGAGTCACAGATAGCTTCTCAGCATCATAAGATAGAATCAGACTTTTGTCATTTTCGGAACCGACCAGAAACCTCACTTCTCCTGGTTTGCTAATATCTATCTTGGATACAGTCATGATTGAAAGCTGAATATCCTTACTGGATTCCTGCAGCCTGTAGCTATCTATCCAGGATACACCTTTTTTGCGATCAAGACTTATTGTTCGTTTCCAGGATTCGATACCTGCTTCAAGAGGATAGGCTCCTGAAATTTCCATTGACAGCATTGCTGACTTTTTGCTGGTGTTGTATTCCACATTTTTGGCTGAGAACTCCCGTCCAGCTTTCTGCAAAACACCGTTAACGGTTGGAAGATTATGATAAGCAGATTGATTATTCCATATTTCGTAGCGTTGAGCACTGAACGTTTGTGAATTGTAGCTTGCCATGCCCACATCAATGATCACTGGCTTACCATCATAATACACAATGAAATTGCCAACATCATTATGATTATGTCCTTGACCCTCAGCATTGTGGCCGGCTTTAGCTCCCAAGAAAAAGCCTTGGGATGAGCCTCCCTTTTGGCGAGCTGTCATCAGCTCGGAAACCGGCATCCATACATCACGGCTAAATAGGTTTTCCATTGTTCGAGCCTGCATTTCCTCCACCAAAAAGATCTCGCGAAGCACTCGACCAATAGCATCATGGGTACTTGCACTTTTGGCATAGTTCCCAAATGGCACAAGGTAGGCACCCAAGTCCATTAAAGACGGATCGTTGATACGACTACCGTAGTGATAGATCAAAAAGGGGTTGTTTCTAATATATGGGACAGCATCAGCGTAATTAAAATAATACTGCTCATTAATATGCATGCGATTGAGATACTGCCCCATCTGCGTGATCAAAGGATCATCGTAAACATCGAAACCACCATTGGTGGCGCCGTGGAGCCATTCCAGTGCATCAAAAAGTGATCCCGCAGCATGCCCCCAATAATGTGGTCCTTCATCAGATGCTCCATCTACAGGGTTTTTGCTGATATAGTTGTCCAGGACCTTCAGAATTTTAGCAACATGTTTAGCAAGCTCTTCCTTATCTTCAATTAGCAAAACGGCAGTTGCCATCCAATTAGAGCAAATCCAAGGATTCCAGTTGCCCACTTTGCCCTTAAAACCCATCCACCAAAAATCATCTCTGGCCAGGTTAGGTTCCAGTATCCTGCGGTTAGCCTCAAGCCGTACTCTCTCATAAACCAAAGGTGATACCTGATCCAACTGATCTCTAAGGAGATAAGCCGACCACGCCAGAACTTCGGAGGTTTCTGCTGCAAAAAGATCCACAGTTGGCTCACTTACATCTGGCAACCCTATTCCGGCCTTTTGCATCCCGATATGCGCAGGTACGCCCCAATATGTTTCCTCGGAGATGAGCCATAGTCCATTGACAATCTGATCAATAAATCTTCCCTTGTTTTCAAAACACTCTGCCAGGACCAACTGACGTAATTTGTTGCGTCTCTCATACAATTGAGGTGAGTATGGTCTCCGATTTCCAGTTCTGGCATAATCCAAAAACAAAGTTGCCGGCAAGACCTTCCATTCATAATCAAGGGCTTCCTCTCCCCGCCTGATCCACCTCTCCTTCATATATTCCGGGATATTTTCCCATGCTTCTCGGTCGTTGGCTTTAGGATAAAGCTGCCAACTGTCGGACGATTCCAGCATCGTCAATAGCTCCTTTTCAGAATATCTTTCTGACATTGGAGCCCAATTCGAATTGGTTTGCGTGTATGCCTGGCAAACGAACAAAGCATGGAAAAGTGCTAGTAACACAATCCTGAATTCAATGCTTTTTACTTTAAATACTGAATTTTTGATAGACTTAGTCCTCTTGATCTTCATCATATCCAAAATCAATCAGCACCAAGATTTTTTAATCTCATAAGGGCCTCAATAAAGTAGTAGTCAGCATAGCTCAAGGGCACGTCCATTTCACTATTACGAGGTTTGTGGCCTACACTGTGTTTTAATATAAAATTGCCGTTTTCTCCAGCTGCGGCTAAGTACTGCTTGGATGAAAGACTTCTAATGATTCGCTCTGCAGAGACAGAAAATTTATTTTTCACTTTTCCATCGACATGGCCACTCAATTCAATCAAAGCCGAAGCGATAATAGCAGCAGCTGAGGCATCCCTTAAAGCATCGGGAATATCCGGAGCGTCAAAATCCCAATAAGGAATATGGTCCTCAGGCAGATTAGGATGGTCAAGCAAGAACTCGGCAATCTTTTTGGCATGTTCAAGGAAAACAGGATCTTTAGATTCACGATAGGTCATGACGTATCCATAGAGACCCCATGCCTGTCCTCTGGCCCAGGCTGATTCATCCGCAAAACCCTGCGCTGTTTTCTTCGCCAAAACTTCTCCAGTGTCCGAGTCATAAGCCAGGACATGATAGGAACTGTTGTCCTCACGATAATGATTATTCAAAGTAGTTTTAGCATGACTTAGTGCTACCTCGCGGTACTTAGGATCTCCACTGACTTTGGAGGCCCAGAAAAGCAGCTCCAAGTTCATCATATTATCAATGATCACAGGGTATTTGTATTCCTTGAAACCTTCCCAGGATTTGATCACCCCGGCATTGGGCATAAATCTGCTTATCAATGACTCTGCACTTTGAATTAGGATTGGCGTAGCCGAACTATCACCGGTTATCCTGATACCATTGCCATAACTACAAAGCATTTTGAATCCAATATCGTGATCCATATTATTATATTGCTCAGGCTCCAAAACCTCTGTTTTTGCCTGGGCCATCTCTAGCACAGTTTCATCTCCGGAATATTCATATAGATACCATAGACTACCTGGATAAAATCCGCTTGTCCACCATGGAGATCGATTGGTAACCAGTTGGCCTTCATTATCCAAGGACCTGGGGAACAGCGTGTCAGGAAGCACGCCATACATGCTTTTGTATTGTATCAGCGATCGATCCAAGCTGGATTTGATGATTTCCTCTATAGAAGGTTTCATATTTTCTTCTCGTGATTGAGGTCCACAGGAAACCGTCATGAGTGCAAGGATCAAAGCAAATGCACTAAAAAGTCTTAGCATATCAATTATCAATTTTATTGGGTGGATAGTTTTCCGGGTTTTTACCCCATTCTTTGTTTGGTTGATTGACCATTTCGAAGGTCAGTGTCCCACCTTTCATGATTTCACTGTGGAAGATCCATGTGCGGTCCAGAGGTTTCCCATTGAGTGAAACTGACTGCACGTAATGATTACTATCAGACTGGTTTCGTGCTTCAATGACAAACTGCTTATCTGCACTTACCGGGATGGTAACCTGATCAAAAATGGGTATTCCAAGTGCATAAACCCCTCCCATCGGATTTACCGGGTAGAAACCCATCGCACTCAGTATGTACCAAGAGGACATCTGACCGCAATCTTCATTTCCACTCAGACCGTCCGGAGTATTGTCGTACAACTCACTGAGAATCTGATACACTCTTTCCTGTGTCTTCCAGGGTTGGCCAACATAGTTATATAAGTAACCTACATGATGGCTTGGCTCATTTCCATGCGCATATTGACCTATCAGCCCAGTGATGTCAATTGAGACATCTTCACCTTCGATAGCTGAGCTGACACTAAACAAAGAATCAAGTTTGGCAGTGAAATCTGTTTTACCTCCCATCAGGTCCACTAGACCCTGTACATCATGGGGTACAAACCATGTGTATTGCCAAGCATTGGCCTCTACAAAATCATAACCACTATGAGAGGAATAAGTCGGATCAAAAGGGGTTACCCAGCTTCCGTCAGCTTTTCTTCCTCGCATGAAGTTGGTAGTTCTATCAAAAACATTTTGATAGGCTCTGGACCTGTCCATAAAGTATTGATAGTCCTCCTCCTTGCTAAGGGCGTTGGCCATCTGAGCTATACACCAATCATCGTAAGCATATTCTAGTGTCTTGGATACTGACTTATTTTCTAATTCGGAGGGGATGTAATTGTATTGCCTTAGGTGATCTATTCCAAAATGATCTTGCATGGCGCTATTTTTCATGGCTTTGTAAGCCTTTTCCACATCATAATCCCGGATTCCTTTGAAATAAGCATCAGCAATCACTGGAACAGCGTGATAGCCTATCATGGTGAATGTCTCTGTGCTCATCAAAGACCATTCCGGGAGCAAACCTGATTCATCATAATGCGATAACATGGAGCGGATCAGTTCATTCACTTTATCTGGTTGTGTGATTGTGAATAAGGGATGTGTAGCTCTGAAAGTATCCCAGAGCGAAAAGACGGTATATCTTGTGAAACCTTGAGCTGTTCTAATTTTTTGATCAACTCCACGAAACTTATTGTCAAAGTCGGTATAAAGATATGGTGCCAGATAGCTATGGTATGCAGCGGTGTAAAATATCTCCTTTTTCTTTTGACTATTGGACTCAACTCGAATCTTTTGTAGCTCAGTTTCCCAAGACTTATCCGCCTTGGATCTAACCAGATCAAAATCCCATCCTTGTATCTCCTCGTCGAGATTGTTTAAAGCGCCCTCTTCACTAACTGGAGATAACCCGACCTTGAGATAGATAGTCTCACCGGCTTCTGTTGAGAAATGAAAAGCGCCTTTGACTTGATTTCCAGCTCCTTCTTTTATTTCCTTCAATTCAGCTCCATCGATGTTGAAAGTATTTGATTGAAAAGGTTTCGAAAAGCGAGCAGCAAAGTAGACATACTGATCTTCTGCCCAACCCGAACTACGCCTCAGACCGGTGATCAACGAATCATTTTTTATAGTGATGTATGCTTCGATTTCCTTATCTCCTTTCCTACCATGAGTAAGGTCAAATAAGATGCGGCTGTTAGCGGATTCAGGAAATTGATACTTGTGAAACCCAGCCCGCTGAGTAGTCGTCAACGAGGCCTGTATTCCGTAGTCTCTCAAGTACACTTCATAATAACCAGGAGAAGCATTTTCCTCCTGATGCGAGAACCTTGACCTATAGCCCTCATCTGGATTTTCCCGACTTCCGGGTTCCCATTGAAGCTCACCGGTAGCAGGCATAACAAGTATGTCTAAAAGATCTCCTCTTCCCGTACCACTCAAATGAGTGTGGCTAAACCCCATGATCGAGCTATCACTGTAGTGGTATCCCGAACACCAATCCCAACCACGCGTGTACGTATCGGGACTCAGTTGCACCATACTAAAGGGCAGAGCCGCTCCAGGAAAAGTGTGCCCATGGCCTCCAGTACCTATGAAGGGATTAACCAAACTCGTAAGTGATTCTGTCGTCTTACGAACAGGTTGTTGACAACCATATATCCCGATCAAGATCAGACTGCAACAGGCAAAAAATCTATATCGACCCACGCTTGATCTCTTTTAGTTTTACTTTCAATTCACTCACTTTTTCCACTTCCTGATTGTATAAGTTATAGGTCTCTCCGGGGTCTTTGATCAAATTATATGGTTGCCCTTCGAAGATGTTCTCAGTTGCACCTTTGTCCGGAGACATAAACCCAACTGATCCCTTGCTTCAATATATTTCCACTCCCCATGTTTAATAGCAAAGACTCCGTAATCAGAGGAGAAGACTAAAACCAGCAATAGAGATTTTCGTACTCGATTCACAATCATCTGATGCTGGGCTCTCATTTTGCTACCAAAAACTTGTCAGTCAGCCTAATATCTGCTGATGAACTCCCTATCATTAATTGGAACTCACCAGGTTCGATTACCCATTGATGTTCTTCATTCAAGAGTTGCAACTCTTTTACAGGAATCTCAAAATCAATCACTTTTGACTCGCCTGGTTCTAACATGACTTTGTTAAATGCTTTTAACTCCTTGACTGGCCTGGTTACACTTGCCAGCAGGTCTCTGGTATACACTTGTATCACCTCTTCACCCCTAATCGATCCTGAATTAGTAACATTCAGACTAAAATATACGGACTCGTCCTTGTCTACAGTCGCGCTTTGAAGCACCAAATCTGAATACTCGAATTCAGTATAACTGAGACCAAATCCAAAAGGGTAAAGTGGCTCGTTTGGTATATCATAGTATCTTGAAACCCATCGTGAGCCATCTCCCTTATCTGGTCTACCTGTATTTTTGTAGTTGTAGAAGATTGGGATTTGCCCTTCTGAGATAGGAAAAGTCATTGGAAGCTTGCCTGATGGATTGTAGTCTCCGAACAGCACATCTGCAATGGCATTGCCTCCTTCAGTACCTGGTAGCCAGGCTTCGAGGATACTTGGCATATTTTCGTCAAGCCAATTAATCGTCAGCGGCCTACCATTAAAAAGCACTACTACTATGGGTTTTTCCAGCTTATGAAGCTCTTTGATCAATTCCATTTGAACACCCGGGATATCGATAAAGGCACGACTCGAAGCTTCACCGCTATGTCGTTGGCTTTCTCCAACGGCTAAAATGATCACCTCCGATCGGCGAGCCAAAGCTATAGCCTCCTGAAAACCCGAACGATCCGTACCCTCAAAGTCAGCCCCCGTAGTTGAATAAATAGTAGCCTGCGGTAATTTGTTTTTAAGCCCTTGTAACAAAGTGACGACATCCCCCGGTTTACCTTCCCCTTTCCACCTGCCCATCATTGCTTTCGGAGCATCGCTCATCGGACCAATAAGCGCAACACGTTTAATGGACTTGCTCAATGGCAGAAGCTTATTTTCATTTTTTAAAAGGACCATCGACTTCCTAGCTAAGTCCCGGGCTGCCATTCTATTTTCAGCAGTGAGCACCTCTGTCCTTTGGCGCTTGGAATTGGTATATCGATAGGGGTCTTCAAATAGACCCAGCCTATACTTGGCCTGTAATATCCTACGTGTCGCCTTTTCAATGTCTTGCTCGGACACTAGTCCCTTCTTTGCTAATCCAGCTAGGTAGTTTGTGAAGGCCTCTGAGCCCATGTCCATGTCCACACCAGCCTGCAATGAAGCTGCTGCTCCAGAGGCTGAATCTGGCACCACTCCGTGATCAATAAGCTGGGTAATGGTGCTCCAATCAGTTACAACAAAGCCGTCAAATCCCCATCTCCGACGCAGGATATTCGTCAATAAAAATTTGCTTATGGTTGCTGGAACGGCATTGACCTCGGTGAAGGAAGTCATGTATGTACCTACCCCTGCATCCAAAGCAGCCTTAAATGGTGGCAGATGGATTTCTTCTAATTCCCGCATAGAAACCTCCGTGACGCTATACTCGCGTCCAGCCAGCGGCGACCCATAAGCTGCAAAATGTTTTGCGCAGGCTAAAATGGTATTATGCTGGCTCAAGTCATCGCCTTGAAAGCCTCTAACCCTTGCGGCTGCAACTAGGCTGCCATAGTATGGATCTTCGCCTGCACCCTCCATGACCCTACCCCATCTTGGATCTCGTGATATATCCACCATGGGTGCATACGTCCAATTGATACCTGATGCTGAGGCCTCAATCGCAGCTATCCGGGCAGATTTTTCGATAGCCTCCAAATCCCAACTAGCAGCTTCAGCCAAGGGAATCGGAGTTAAGGTTTTGAACCCGTGTATGACATCTCTTGCGAAAAGCAATGGAATACCCAATCTAGACTCCTCAACAGCTATTCGCTGGAGTTCGCGATTCAGCCCGGCACCTACTACGCCAATAAGGCTCCCAATATGACCTGTCCTGATAGCATCTGCCTTCTCGGGGCCGATCTTAGTTGCAGAATCAAGGTTGCCATCTCGACCTACGAGGTTCAACTGGCCTATTTTCTCTTCCAAGGTCATTTCAGCCAAAAGCGAATCTACAAACCCAGACTCAGCGCTTATAGGTTGATTATCTGATGGCGAATCGCATCCCAACAGGCAAGTGGCATATAGAATACTGAAATTACTCCAAATGGATAATCGCTTTGCTGTACACGGCTGCATGCATTTTAAGTTCAAGGCTCAATCAATATTTTTCGTGAAATGGTATCGGCTCCATAGGTCAGTTTTAACCAATACAATCCTTTGGCAAAATCGGTAATAGGAATTTCTAACCGACGTGTTTTCCTAACCTGAAAATGAGATTTTCTATATCGTATTTTGCCCGAAGCATCGACTAAGCTAGCATGGAGGGAGTCCGCATTAAATGAAGGAAATGAAACAATTAATTTCCGGGAAGCCGGGTTTGGAAAAATACTCGCATCATCAAAAATCGAAGCATCTTTTAAAGCCAAAACTGGTTCAGGTTCTCCTACGATTTTCCAGTTTTTAAAATCGTATACTCTGCTGGTGTCTCCAAAGGTCAAGGTCAGTGTATCTGCTCCCGCTTCTTGCGAGACCCAGGGGTTTTCCATCAAGGGCCAGTCAGCGTAATCGATAACCACATCATCTATGATTCTATCTCCCTCATACTGAATGGACAACGTATATCCATAAATGGACTGATAAACTATTTTGGGATTCTCACCGTCGATATCAGTCCCTACTAAGCGATCCACGCTTTCGACCTCAGCTTTAAAAGCTGTCAACTCCTCTTCAGCTGTTCCGGCATATCTACTAGGATTTGCCGTTTCGATTACTATTCCGTTTTTCAGATGATCTGAACGAATACGATCGTCACCTTCATTCCATAATATCTCTTTAGGTGAGATCACTGCAATAAGCACATTGCCATAGTGAAGATAGATACGAGTAGGACTGTCATCAAAAGCCGACAAATCGGAAGAAACAAAACCCTCAGCGAATGGAAAAGAGTCGTCTGATGGAATGTTATAAACCGCCGCCAGGGTTCGATCTTTTTGGATGACTTGCTCGTATTTTGTAGTACCAGCTCTGTTTTTGGCAATATCTCTTCGGCCGTGTTTCATCCAAAAAGCACTCTTCTGGCTGGCAGATGTCGTTGAAGACCAAACTACACCCCATCGATGAGACTGCTCATTTAATCCACTATTTTGTCCTGAAGGTAATTCTGCCTGGCTATATAAGGCATAGGAGTCATGATCAATAAATGTCGTTTTCCTGAACTCTAGTTGCCATTCGTCACCGACTGCATGGCTCTCCCTATTCAGGATGACTTGGTCTTTCTTGTTGGCAATGTTTTCAATCATTTCTGGAAGTTGATAATCCGAAAGAGCCATGCCGATAGAAAAACATGCCCTTGGCAAACTTCCTATAGCAAAGCTGCCTGGCTCAACTCCTCCGAAATAAAGCCACAATGCAAAATCTGTTTCGTAGTATTCATTTTGAGCATTATAGGGGAAGAGATTTCTGAGGGAAGAAGTAGCCCAATGACCATTGATCCATTCATTTCCGGCATTGATCAGTATCCATTCGAATGCCAGCCTTGCCATTTGTTTTATCTCCGGATCTTTTGCATAGTCAGCCAAGGTTCTCAGCGGACCTAAGTGAAACATGATATAAATAGGAGAATCATGCTCTATTAGTCCATTACGGACCCATTCATTCATTTTGGTCATCAGGTGCTTTTTACCAGTCGGATCATCTATGGCAAACTCTGACCCACTCGGAAAATCCCATATCTCCGAAGCGAGATACCTGGCAGTTGCAAACATGACCTGATGATTTTGACTAGATCCCGTACCGTAATCGGTATAGCTGGTCATGAAGTTTTTTGTTTGATTCGTCAGGGTGGTGTTGTATCTGGACTGCCACCTGAGGTAGGCATCCATGCATGACCAGTAGGCGAAAGAAGGATCATCCGGGGTAGTAGATAGTGTCTGAGTCAATACGGTAGCAGCATCCGTATTTTTACCACTGGCAAAATTGGCCTGAGCATACCAAAACCCATATTTTGGTATGTCCCCGGGAATCGTCGTTACATCGTATTCACCAATAATTTGCTGAGCTCTCGATTCGAATGAATCTTGGGCACTGACATCTCTGACACTATAAACTCCCACTAATACCGAGAGGCAAAACCATCTTATCGCGATCTCTACTCTAATCATTTTGCATCATTTTGTGTATTTCGGCTCCGGCTAGTAGCGTAGAAGCCAATCCGTGAGTATCATTCACGGACTTTGGTCTGTTATAGTAAAAGGGGGCATTCAATTCTACATGCGTCCCCACACATATATCTGTAACCTGCGCATCCTCGGTGATTTTTTCTTTAAGCCCCTCCCAGCCTCTTATCGCTGCTGTTCTATAAAGTTGTGGGATCCAGTCTTCGTTGACTGCTCTGGCTATCGAGTAAGTAAACATTGCCGTGCATGATGACTCCTCATACGCATCTACTTTATCCAACACCTGATGCCATCTTCCGGAGCCACCTTGTCTCCGAACAAGACCTTGGATATGTTGCTTTAAAATTTTAAGTAATTGAGGCCGACTTGGATGATCAAGTGGCAAAACGGCTAGTAACTCTACTTGAGCCATTAATATCCACCCGTTGGCCCTCCCCCAATAGGCTGGAGTGTGGTCTTGAGTTGGAAAAAGATAGGCATGGTTATAAAGTTGATCCTCTTCATCATATAGATATCGGGTGAAATTTAGGATCTGGTTAATTGCATCTTCCCAATATTTGCTTTCACCTGTCAGTTCTCCCATCCGCGTGAGGAAGATGGTCCCCATGTAGAGGTCATCGCCCCAAAGCGTCATTTTGACCGGATGATCTCTGACAAATGTCTTGTCTTCCAATCGGAATTCTTTGTCGGAGATATAATCAGCGGTTTTATCAATATAAGTCTTAAATCTTTTGTCCTTCTCGATTTTGTAGGTCCCAATTAATGCTGCCCCCATGGTACCACAATCGTCTAGCATACCCATTTTGAAAAACCGAAACAAGCTCGGCTTCTTCACCGATGGATCCAGATGTAGTTTCTTGAAGTAATCCAACTGATCAAAGTCATATAGATAACTGTCTTTTACATAGGTAGCATACTTAGGGTCTTCAAATACCGCAGAAACACGCTGTAGAGCTAGCCTAAGTACGCCATTCTCGTAATGCCAGTCGACATATTTGCTTTTTAGCTTGATGTCTCTAGAGACTTTCAATCCCTTAGCGTCATCATATACTTGACCTGTTTTAGTATTGATCAGCTGGAAAGACGTGGTCTCCAACACTTTATCCGCCAAAAACCTAACGGCTCTTTCAGGTGTCTTAATGTGTCTTTGAGATTGAACTGCAAAACTTGGAACGAGACATAGAAGGAAAACTAAAATTTTAATCATTAAATACTGGTTTTAGTTGTAAGCGGGGAGACCAGATGGCCTACCCCGCAAACCAACGTTTGATTTATCGGATCTTTATCTTCGTTAACATGTTCTGGTCAAAGAATTGAAAATCAAGCAAGTACATTCCTGGTTTCAGCCAGAGATACTCCGGTTTTTTGAATTCATTTTTCAAACTTTGACTTGTCACCTGATGCCATCGCAAGTAGCACTCCCAAACTCCCCAAAGTTGAAATGGGAGGTCATTAGAATTGAGTCCTTCTCAAAACCATATTTTGAGTTTGTTGCATGGTCAGGAAGGAAGATCTGGGCCGATGTGACCCAGATCTAGAATATGAAGAAGCGTTGACTCTTTTGTCTAAATAAATTAATAACCATCCGTTTGCTCCCATCCCGTTAGCCCTATCTCTAATTCAGGCAAAGGATAGTAAATCATGTGAGGTTGATAACCGTCGATGGCTCTGGCATCAGTAGACATCACCTGATCAAATTGTTCCCATCTTGCCAGATTAAATCTCCGTTTGCACTCATAGGCTAGCTCATATGTCCATTCGTTTCTAACCGCAGTCCTAAAGTCATCCTGGGACAGTCCTGAAAGTAAAGGCATGCCAGCTCGAGTCCTAAGTCGGTTTACAGCATCATAAGCCGCAGCTGTAGGCCCATTTGTCTCATTTTCGGCTTCCGCCAGGATCAACAGTACCTCTGCAAAACGAAAAATATTGATATTAGCAGCGGAGGCTCTTCCTGTTCCACTGTAGGTGGCGTTGTCGACATCATACTTGATACAAGCGGGTTCTCCTGCAAGTGGATTGCTCCCACCCCAATCATCTGTGTAGGTAAGTATCTCTGATCCGGTGTCAAAAGTGGTAACAAAGGTTGCAGCCTTCCTTAAATCAGCATCATCAAATTGATTCAATGTGACCTCAGAAGCTAGGAACCTTCCTGTACCCCGATTACCGCCACCAAACTCATTCGGTCGGAAATGCCGAGTAATCCTAGTAGGTGCCTGATCGACATAGTGGAAGGCCAATATATTCTCTACGGTGGTCTCCTGTGGAGTACCCCAGTTGGTCCATAAAGTAGAAAAGTCAGGGACCAGGTCATAGATGCCCAAATCAATTACTTCCTGAGCCTTAGCCGATGCCATAGCCCATTTAGAATTGTCTCTAACAGGCCATCCAGCCCATGTCAGATATAGTTTTGCCAACATCGTTTTCGCTGCACCGATAGTAGGCCTGCCGTCATCTGGTATTGCTGTATTTCCGGTCCATGTAGTGGGTGCATTTACTTCCGCATACTGCAGATCTGACTCAATAAGACGATAGATAGCCTCAACATCGCCCACCGGTTCAAATCCAGCATCCAGCGATTGCGTGGATTTGTCTAGCAAGGGGATATTTGCTCCATATAGTCTAACCAGGTTAAAATACATCCAAGCTCGATAGAACCTGGCTCCTGCTAAGTAGCGTGGTGCCCACTCTTGACCTTCGATTGCTTCGATCAATGTATTGGCTTCATTGATGGCAATAAATGAAGCTTCATACACTTGAAGTATATGCCTGTTGCTGGTCAAAAAGGTGTAATGGTCAATTTCAAAGCGACTCCCATCTGTATCGTCACTGGTAGTCTCATCACTACTGGCCTGAGCCAGTTGAAAGAACCCTTCATCAAAATATAGTCCTGAGTTGAGATCATCATCTCCAATCCCATTTAGGAATACTTCTGCCTCCGCAGGCGTGGAAGGAAATGTACCGGGTGCCAAAAGACTTTGTGGATCTTCCTCTAAAAAATCTTCGCAAGAAAATAGTCCAGCGGCTATTAGTAGGGTGAATAATTTAAATACTTTCATGTGTCTACTATTTTTGAGCATCATTAAAAACCTAGGTTAAGACCAAATACCAATTGCTTGGAACCAGGGTAGGCACCATAATCGTAACCCAAGAGCACATTGCGATCGAGATCGTCCGCAGCACCACTACGACTATTGACCTCAGGGTCATATCCTGAGTAATCTGTGATGGTGATCCAGTTGATAGCACTTGCATAAACCCGCAGTCGCTGAATATTTAGCTTGTCCAGCATGGTAGACGGGAAATTGTATCCCAAGGAGATATTCCTAAACCTAACGAAGGAGCCATCTTCGATAAATCGATCTGAGATAACGTCAAATTGTTGATCTATAGCGACCATATCATTGGTAGGATTCTCTGGAGTCCAGTAATCCAGTGTAGATTTTAGCCCATTTTGCCCACCACCTGGTCTTTCCAAAAAGGCGCGGCTTAGATTGGCAACATCATTACCGATAGATCCCTGGATAGCTACAGAGAGGTCAAATCCTTTATATGACCAGTTGGAGGTGAATCCAAAAATAAAATCTGGCAGAGCCTTACCTATGATAACCTTATCGTCTTCATTGAAAAGACTATCTCCATTCACATTGACGTATCTCGCCTGGCCTGGCGCAGCACCTGGCTGAAAAGAGGCTGCGGCCTCTGCATCATTCTGAAAAATGCCGTCATACTTAAAGCCATAGAAAGAGCCTATAGGTTCGCCCTCGGTGACGATTCCATTGGGACGGAATCCATTTCCCAGCGATGATACTGTACCATCCAGAAAGAGGACGGAGTCTTGTCCCAGTTTGGTAACCTCATTGTTAAGGAATGAGATATTGGCTGTGAGATCCCACTTGAAATCACCATCAAGTACTCTGGCTTCCGTACTGAATTCCCATCCCCAGTTATCCATGTTGCCAATGTTCTGAACCTGTCTCTCCAGTCCAGCAGCATAAGGAGCACGCTCATCAAAAAGCAGGTCCCTGGTCTTCTTGTAATAATAGTCTGCAGTAAAGGTTACTCTTTGATCCAGGATACCTACATCAATTCCAATATTGGTTTGCTCAGTAGTCTCCCATCTCAACCCGCCATTACCAAGCGTCTCGATATTGATCTCATTGGAGAAAAACTCTTGTCCCACTGCATAGCCACCATTGCCTCCTGTTTTCAAGGCAGCAAGTGATTGATATGGTCCAATCGCCTGACTTCCTGTTTCTCCATAACCAGCTCTAAGCTTTAATTGGCTCAAAAAACCCATGCCCGACATAAACTCCTCATTGGAGATCACCCATGAAGCTGATGCCGCGGGAAAGAATGCCCACTTGTTGTTGACGGCAAACTTTGAGGATCCATCTGCTCTACCAGAAATGGTCAATAAGTATTTATCATCAAACACATAAGCTACCCTACCTAGGAATGAAGCAATGGTGCTTTTTCTCAGGTTAGTAGAAGGTGCCACAACATTCCTTGCTAACCCTATACCATTAAAACCAAGGGCATCGGTGGCAAAACCAGTTCCTGTAAAAGAACTTCTGAAATCCTGAAAAGTCTGAGCAGTAAAACCTACTACTGAGTTGATTCTGTGCTTACCATTTATTGTTTTACCGTAACTCAAGGTATTCTCTATAAGCCACTCATCATCTCTTCTATTGGAGATGGAAGCTCTACCGCTATCCGCTCTCGCTTCAAAAAGTGCTCCAGGGATGTACGTTTTGGTCTCTCTATTCTTGTTGATATAAGTTCCACTTACCTTCAAAGTCAGATCAGGTATAATATCCCATTCGAAGAAAAGGTTATTAAGTAAATAATTCCGTACTTGTTCATTTTGACGAATGTCCAAAGCCTCCGCAGGGTTATCTACAAGACTACCATCAACTGCTTCATTGTAAGTAGTTCCATCCGCTGCAAATACAGGAACAATAGGTGAAAAAGTAGCAACAGTTGTGCTTAGGCCACCACCTCTAACGTTTTGTACAATACCATTGGTGACTGCACGAAACAAGTTCATGCTATTCCCTATTCTAAGGTTATCATTGATGTCATGATCAATATTTAACCTTACTCCGGCTTTCTCGTAGTTAGAACTTCGGATAACACCTTCTTGGTCAAGATACTCCCCTAAAAGTGCAAAACGCGTTTTTTCGTTTCCGCCTGTCACAGATACATGATAGTTCTGGTACATTGCATCCTGAAAGACCTCATCCTGCCAATCAGTTCCCTCTCCTGTAAGAATGGGATTATCAATAGCAAAACTTCCCGGATCGGATGGAGAGAAATTAGCTGGTACCGTGAATAATGTACTCGCATCTAACAAGCTCAAATGCTCCTCAGCGCCGAGTAGATCTAGCTTTTTCAAAACCTGCTGAAAACCAACTGAACTGTTGAAATTCACAGTAGTTTTCCCAATTTCACCTCTTTTTGTGGTGATCACTATTACACCATTAGCTCCTCTTGAACCATAGATCGCTGTCGCAGAGGCATCTTTTAGAATCTGAGCGGACGCCACATCATTCGGGTTGAGTGATTGCAGGTCGGCACCAAGCACTCCATCAATTACAATCAAAGGATTGTTGTCACCAGTCAGTGAGTTGTTCCCTCTGATTCTGATAGTAGGAGCTGTACCCGGTGAGGGATCAGAGTTGGTAATTTGCAAGCCTGCTGCCTTGCCGGCTAAAGCATGCTCAAATCTTGGAGCGGGCATGTTTGAGATATTCTCTGTACCGATAGAAGCAACTGATCCAGTTAAATCTCTCTTCTGAGTAGTACCGTAACCTACAACCACTACCTCATCCAGTGCGGTAATATCCAATTCGAGGGCAACGTCGATAGCTGATCTTCCGGCTATATCA
>JAHCMJ010000301.1 GCA_019192485.1 Cyclobacteriaceae bacterium HetDA_MAG_MS6
AGTAAGCAACAGCATTTGTTTCTCGTCTGCACTAAAGGCGTAATCATCGATGGTGATACCCAATGCATTGCCATCTGCCAGCACCCTAATGGCCTCGCCAGACTTGATGTCAAACTTGATGACCTGATTACCAGCCAGGGCGCTGTAGTATCTACCGTCATTCATCCAATTGACACTATTGACTGAACGCTCTCGAAAAGTGCCGTCGGTCAAGTTCTTATAAGTTATTTCTTTTTGCGCGAATAGATTTTGGCTCAAAAGAACCAGTAGCAAGAAGAGCTTTCTCATTTTTAAATATTGGGTTTAAATGCAAATGTAAAGGGATGGATCAAAAAGGTAGATTACCTAGATCGACATTGCCTCCGGTGAGAATAATGCCGACTTTTCTTCCACTAAATCGTTTTTTGTCTTTGAGGACTACCGCCAGAGGCACTGCACATGATGGTTCAATGACGATCTTCATTCTCTCCCAAACAATTCGCATGGCATCGACGATTTGCTTTTCGCTTACGGTGACCACATCTGTTACATATTTTTTGATAATCTCAAAGTTAAGTTCACCCACGGAGACTTTCAGGCCGTCAGCTATGGTATCCGGGCTTTTCACTCCTTGTAGCTCTCCTGACTTAAAAGATCTGAACGTATCGTCAGCACGCTCTGGTTCACCGAGAATTACCTGTGTATTAGGGACCAGATAATTTACAGCTAGGGCGGTGCCAGCTGCTAGTCCGCCGCCACCAACGGGAGTGAGTATGAAGTCCAGGTCTGGGGCTTCTTCAATCAACTCTTTAGCAGCAGTGGCCTGGCCTGCTATTATCTGAGGGTCATTGAATGGGGGTACGAATACTGCACCTGTTTTTTCTATGATCTCATTGCAAGTTCTGACGCGATCCTCTTCTGTCGGCTCACAGAAAATAATTTCCGCACCATAACCTGCAACAGCGCTTATTTTTACTTTTGGCGCATTTTTAGGCATGACTACATAAGCCTTGGTTTCTGCTAATTTTGCTGCCATAGCCACAGCTTGTGCATGATTCCCTGAGGAGTGAGTGGCAAAACCATTCACCCTTTCCTCGGGTCTATAGGAAAAGATAGCATTCGCAGCTCCCCGCATTTTGAAGGCCCCGACTTTTTGGAAATTCTCGCATTTAAAAAACAGTTCCGCACCTGCCATTTCACTAATGGAATGGGAGGTGAGAATAGGAGTATGCAAGATGTAATTTTGTATTCTTTGGTGCGTTCGCTTGATATCGCTCAACGACGGAAATTTCTCGTTCATCGGCTTATTCTCAGGGTTGGACTAAGTGACTTAAATTTGATTCTCAAAATACGTATAATAGAAGCAATTATTACAACTAAGCGACCTACTATCATGCGAAACGTCAAAAAAATTTCAATCCTATCGCTACTTATTCTTATATCTAATCTGGTCTCAGCTCAAGGGCACGATGGAGGAGGCACCTTGGAGTACTGGTTTGGAGTACTTGAGCTACCCTTCTTGTTTTTGTGTATGTACTTTGCTTTGAGAACTGCTGCTGCTCTGAAAGGGGGCATATTTGGACACGGTATGAAGCTCATGGCCTGGGGTTTTGTGGTGATGGCTGTAGGACACATGCATATGCAGATCAATCATTTTTTCGGACTCAATATATTTAATTCCATCTTTGGTTATACTTTGGGTCAAGTGATCTGGTTTATTGCTCTGGTAGTGACATGGACGCTTTCAGGACTGGGTTTTTATTACATATTCAAGGCCAGCAGAGTAGCATAGATGTTAGGCTTTCTTCGGAGTTCAAGAGACTCATCCGAAAAATTAGCCAAGCACAGTTTCAGGGATTTACTACTATTTTTAGCGGATAAGGTACAAGGAGACAGTGAGTACGAATCACTGACAGCTCGTATAGGTAAGTTCGTCAATCAATCGCGCGAGAAGCAGCTTCAGATTCTACCCGAAACGTACTTGCTATTGGAGCAGTATGTTACTGAGCTTGATGGTGAGATTAAGTCTCGTGAAGACGTACGAGCTGATGTCTTAGCAAAATTTCCTTGGGTCAATCGTATTCAGACGCTTCAGGTGATCTTCATACCCCATGCTCGACAGCCTATTGAACTCTCTAAGATATTCATTGCTTCAGTACTTGCAAGGACCTACCAATTACTAGGGTCTACCGGGGATAAAATGCTGATCAATTTATCTGACTGGATCAAGGATGCTCCGGATCATGTCGGATTGCCAATTCCCTTTGAGCTGCAAGCGGAACTTCCGAAAAACGAGAAAGACTGGTTTAGTTTACTATCGAAAATTTCACATAAGCTATATCAAAATTTAGAGAACAAGTTCAGTGAGAACTTTACCGGAAAAATTTACGAGAAATCTTATCAGGATATAGCCGAAAAATATAAGGGACTAGAAGATTTCGAAATGACGATACGCCTGCTGCCGATGAAATTGCTGGATGCGGCCAAGGTTAATCTTTTATCCCAAAAGAATAAGCAAAAGGTGCTAATAGGTCAGGTAGATGATTTGACCGCTCTCAATCGGAAGATCACTCAACAGGCGAAAGAGCTACAGGAAAAGAACGAAATCATCTCTGCTAAAAACAGGGAGATTACCGAAAGTATCGACTATGCAAAACGGATACAGTTTTCGCGAATGCCAGATATCAAGGATTTTAACAGGATCGTCAAGGAGTCCTTTATTTTCTTCAAACCTCGAGATATTGTAAGTGGTGATTTCTACTGGTTTAAGAAATTGGACCAGAAAGATCCTAAATACGTGATTGCCGCGGCTGACTGTACTGGTCATGGCGTGCCGGGAGCTTTGATGAGTATGATCGGCATTGAACAATTTGAAAGGATTGTTTCTTATCGGAAAATTGCCGATCCCTGTGAGATTGCTACCAGGCTGCATAAGTCCATTTCCAAGCTTTCGAAAAGACAGGATGACGGCATACAAGACGGGATGGACCTGTCGATATGTACGCTTCATTCGGGAACTAAGAAACTGGAGTTCTCAGGGGCCAAAAACAACCTGATCTTTTTCCAGCGAGGTAATATGAAGATTTTCAAAGGCGATCGTCATGCTATTGGTGAAGTGCACGATGGTCATGAGGTCTTTTTTACTAAACAATCCGTCAAACTAAACCAACCTACCACCTGTTACCTGTTTTCCGACGGATTTGAGGATCAGATCGGGGGCAATTTTAATCGAAAGTACAAGAGAGTACGGTTCTACAAGCTATTGGAAAAGATGCACGAGCTACCGATGCAAAGGCAGAAGGAAATATTGGAGCAGGAGCTTCATCATTGGATGAACCCCGAAGGGATTGATCCTTATGCTCAGATCGACGACATTTTGGTTATGGGTTTTAAAATTGAATTTGACTAAAGAAAATGGCTAAAGACAAAGTGGTGATCGACTCAACTCCGGTTACACCTTATGTGATTTTTGATGCGGAAAGAGGTTTGTTTGAGATCAAAGGACGATCCAGTCCAGAGGTATCGATCAACTTTTATGATCCTATTTACCAATACCTGGATGGCTATGATGTATCCGATACAGCCGGTGATTTCGTCGCCAACTTCACCTTAGAGTATTTCAATACCAGCTCTACCAAATGCTTGCTTGGCATCTTGAAAAGACTGTCAAACATCCAAAAGAGAGGACAAAATGTAGTCATTAACTGGTATTACGATGAGGACGATGACGATGTGTTAGAGATAGGCGAAGACCTGTCCTATTTTGTAAACTTGGAATTCAACTTTCACCCTATCGACGTAGATGACCAGGACATGGATTTTATTTTTTAATCCAATCAGTGAGGCCTGTTGCTTAAATGGTTTTCTGTTTAAACTAATGGGCCTCTAACCAATTCTTACCATGTCCGATCCCTACTGCCATCGGGACATCCAGAGGAATAGCATTTTTCATAAACTCTTCCGTCTTCTTGGAAAGCAATTCAATTTCGCTTTGATGCGCTTCAAATACCAATTCATCATGCACCTGCATGATCATTTGAGATTGTAGGTTTTCCTGAGTCATCCATTGGTGTAGGTTGATCATCGCTACCTTGATCATGTCAGCAGCACTTCCTTGAATAGGTGCATTGATAGCATTTCGTTCTTCAAATCCACGCATAGTGAAGTTACGCGAATTGATATTGCGCAGGTACCTTCGGCGACCAAGGATCGTTTCGACATATTCGTGTTCTTTGGCCTTGGCGATCGTATCGTCCATGTAGGCTTTTACAGATGGAAATTCTTCAAAATAGGCTTTGATGATTTCACTGGCTTCCGACCTGGGAATATTGAGGTTTTGCGATAGACCGAAAGCAGAGATGCCATAAATGATTCCAAAATTCACTTCTTTGGCTTTCCTACGCATGTTGGGATCTACCTCGTCAAGTGGTACCTTAAATACTTTGCTGGCTGTCGTGGCATGGATGTCTCGACCTTCCTTGAAAGCTCCAATCATGCTTTCGTCTCCGGAAAAGCTGGCCATTACGCGAAGCTCAATCTGTGAGTAATCTGCCGATAAGATGACAAAGTCATTGCTTTGTGGAATGAAAGCTTTTCTGATCTCTCGACCTTTAGCGGTGCGGATCGGGATATTTTGCAGATTAGGGTTGTTAGAGCTCAATCTTCCCGTTGCGGCGACAGTTTGTCTATAGTCCGTATGTACCCGTCCGTCTCGCTGACTCACCATCTTGGGCAGTGCGTCAACATAGGTGGATTTTAGTTTTTGATACTCCCGAAACTCGAGGATCTTGCTGGCAATCTCATGATCAGGTGCCAGCTTGGAAAGAACATCCTCTCCAGTAGCGTACTGCCCCGATTTAGTCTTTTTCGGTTTCTCGATAAGTTTGAGCTTTTCGAAGAGGATAGTTCCGAGTTGCTTAGGAGAGCCAATGTTAAATTCCTCTCCCGCGATTTCGAATATTTTGTCCTGCGCTTTCAGACTTTCTGCCTCTAATTCACCAGACATACCTTCCAAGGTTGGAATATCAATGCTGACCCCCCTGTACTCCATATCCGCGAGTACAAATGACAAAGGTTGTTCGACATCCTTCAGAAGCTTGTTGAGGTTCAATTCTGAGATTTCTTTCTCTAAAACTTCCTTGAGTTGGAGAGTGATATCTGCATCCTCACAAGCATAGTTGCTTACTTCTGCCACTGGAGCTTCCTTGATGCTTTTTTGTTTCTTGCCCTTGGGACCGATCAACGTTTCTATGCTTACGGGAACGTAGTTGAGATAATTCTCAGCCAAAACATTCATGTTATGAGCCGTTTCAGGATCTATGAGATAATGAGCGAGCATGGTATCAAAAATTTCTCCTCTAACTTCTATGTCGTAGTTTCTGAGGATCTGAATATCATACTTTAGGTTTTGACCGATCTTCTTACTCTCTGGGTTTTCAAGAAGTTTTTTCAACTCCGTGAGCAGGACTTGCTGTTGTGTTTTTTCCGCTGGGAATGGGATGTAATAGGCTTTGTGTTTTTCTATGCTGAAGGATATCCCTACCAGATCGGCCTCGGTAGTTTCCAAGCTGGTCGTTTCCGTATCAAAACAAAACTCTTTTTTGCGCTGCAGATCAGTCAGAAAAGGAAGCCACTTTTCCTGGCTATCCAATAGTTGATAGTCATGAGGCACGCTATCAATATTTAACCT
>JAHCMJ010000302.1 GCA_019192485.1 Cyclobacteriaceae bacterium HetDA_MAG_MS6
TCCTAATTCACGAAGCTTGATGGCCAGGTCTTCGGCAATCATCAGGTCATCTTCAATCGTTAGGATTTGGTAGGACATTTGTCAAAGATAATATTACCTATCACCATTTTCGCGGATCAATGTCGAACGATACTTTTTTCTTGTAAAACCATCAAACCTTATTGCTGATCAGGCTGACGCGTGCAAAGTGAAGCAGAATCCATCTTCTGAATTCAGGTCAAAGGATCCATTGATTTGGTTAGTTTGGATACGGATCAACTTATTACCAAAAGACTTGGATTGTTTCCAAATAGCTGGCTCAACTCCAGGACCATTGTCATGGTAAACCATTCTAAGCTTTTTATCAGTCGTTATCTCCAGAACAATATTTATTTCCAGAGTTGCTGAGGTGTTGGCATGTTTGAAACTATTGGTACAAAGCTCATTAATGATGAGACCTAAGCTAGTTGCTCGCTCTATGGGCAATACCGGATCTTCCTCCACTTGAAGTTGAATTGTCACCTGACTATTTCCAGTATGGCGGATCTCATCCACGAGCGTACTTAGGTATTCTTTCACATTGATCTTTCCAATTTGCTCACCCTCATAAAGCATGCGATGGAGTAAAGCGACAGAATTTACCCTGGATTGACTATCCTGCAAAGCGCTTTTCGCATCGGGAGCCTGAATGTCCTGTGTTTGCAAACTCAGCATACTGCTGATCATCTGTAAGTTATTTTTCACTCGATGATTTTGCTCCTGTACAAGGAGTTGGTTCCTAGCAGAGAGCAGTTTGTTTTTTCTGAAAAGAAAAAATAGAAATAGGGCCAACCCTGCGAATAACACTCCCACAATAATGACAGCAGTTATGGTTTTTCGTTGTTGGGCCAATTCTTGATTTTGCTCAGCGATTTCCAATTCCTTCTTCTGCGCTTCATATTGTTCCTGTAGGGCCAGGATTTCTTTTTCTTTTTGCTCACTTAGGTATTTCTCTGAAAGCTCCAAGTAGTCAGCTAGATGCTGCAGGGCCTGTTTGTAGTTGCCAGTAAGACTATCCAGATTGATGATCGACTTGAGGTTTTCAAATTGCCCTTCGGGGAAATTAATTTTTTCGGCTATATCAGCTGCCAGTTGATAATTGGTCCTGGCTCTTTTGACTTTGCCCTCAAAGTAATAAGCATTGCCAATATTAGAGAAGATAGTGACCAGGCTTGAGCTGTCTTTCCTTTTCTTTTTGATTTCTAGCGCTTCAAGCAGAAGAGGCAGTGATGATTTGCCATCTTCTTGAGTGAGATGAATGGCGGCAATATTGTTAAGTGAGCTGGCTATCCGGGACTCGTTTCCGGCTTGTCTTCGGACTTCCAGTGCTTTTTGGTGAAACATCAAGGCGCTATCCAACACATCAAGCTTCCTATAATCCACACCTAGCAGATTGTACATATTGCCAGCTAGTGAGAGACTCTTTTCGGGGTCTAGTCTCTGAATGAGCTTTTTAGCTTGGGATATTGATTTCCGAAAGTCCTTCCTAACGTAATCCAAAATAGCCAGGCTTTGCAGAGAAAGGTTGATGCCTGCATTATCATCATAAGTTTCCGCACTTGTCAGTGCTTTATATTCCCAAATAGCAGAGGAATCAATTACTCCTTGCATCCTGTACATGAAGGCCAATCCATGCATAGCCGAGTATATTTTACTGGGAGCATCGCAATTTTCGAGAACCGACTGATATGTCCATTGAGCGGAGTCATATTGATAGAGTCGATTATAAAGATTGCCCAATAGTTCTCCATAGTCACAGAAAGAAGCTTCAGGAAACCTGTACCTAACGATGTGCAATTGCTGCATGGCTTCTTGGTAGAGTCCCAGGTCATCCAGAGAATCAGCCTTGGCCAGATATTGCTCTGCGTTTGGCAAGCTTAAGAGAGGTGAAAAAGTGAAGAGGGAAAAGGCAAATAAATATAGCTGAATGATAAGTTTGGGCATTCTTACTAGCTTGGTGATTGGGTGATGTCGATAAAGGTAGCAGAAAAGCGTCCGTGATGTAATCGAAACGCCTAATAGAAATGTCAGAATTTTGAAAAAGGCACTCGGAGCATAAAAAAAGCAGCTATGATTTAGCATAGCTGCTTGGTAATCAAGGGTGGAAGATCGGTCTCGAACCGACGACCTCCTGAACCACAATCAGGCGCTCTAACCAACTGAGCTACAACCACCATTTTCAGAAAACAATCTTAGGTGAAGATTTGTCCCCTGCTTCCCCAAATTGGGAGGGCAAATTTATAAGCATTCCCGGAGATAAAAAAGAGATTAATCCCAATTAAAGGTCATTCGCTGACCCTTGACTGATTCGTCAAACTTGCCATTATCATATGCCAGGTGACCTGATACAAATGTCTTGTTTATAGAGGACTTGAATGTATGTCCTTCGAAAGGAGACCATCCGCACTTGGAAAGAACATTTTTCTTAGAGACTTCATATGGACGATCAATATCGGCAAGTACCATGTCGGCATGGTAGCCTTCTTTAATGTAACCGCGTCTTTCGATCCGAAAACACTTGGCCACAGCATGACTAGCCTTGTTAGCGATCTGCTCTAGGGTAATTTTTCCCTCATGGTAAAAATCCAATAAAGCTAACAAACTGTGCTGCACCAAAGGTCCTCCGGAGGGGGCAAGGAGGTAAGGGTTTTCTTTCTCAGCGATTGTGTGCGGAGCATGATCTGTCGCGATTACATCTATCTTATCAGATAACAACCCTTCCCAAATCCTTTTTCGATCTTTCTCAGTCTTTACAGCAGGGTTCCACTTGATCCATTGTTGCTTTTCCGGATAATCTTCATCACTGAAATACAGGTGGTGAATGCAAGCTTCAGCGGTTATCTTCTTTTTCTCCAACGGCATATCGTTGTCAAATAAATCCACTTCCTCTCCAGTTGAGATGTGCAAAATATGTAGTCTCGCCCCTTTCTTTTTGGCTAGTGCAATCGCTCTAGAGGAGGAAATATAGCAAGCCTCTCTGCTACGAATATTAGGATGTTCCTCAAAAGGGATATGATTCCCAAATTTCTTGACGGCCAGTTCCAGATTCTTCTTAACAGTTTGCTCGTCTTCGCAGTGGGTGGCAATCAGCATAGGTGTACTTCCAAAAATGTTTTCCAGCACGTATTCATCGTCCACCAACATGTTGCCTGTTGACGAGCCCATAAAGATTTTCAGACCGCAAACTTCCTTGGGGTCTGTTCTTAGCACCTCATCTAAGTTGTCATTGGACGTTCCCATGTAAAAGGAGTAGTTAGCCAATGACCTGGCTGCGCCGATGTCATATTTATCTTGGAGAAGGGACTGAGTGAGAGTCTGAGGCTTGACGTTGGGCATTTCCATATAGCTTGTGACACCCCCAGCTACTGCCGCTTTGGCCTCGGTATATATCTCTGCCTTGTGCGTAAGCCCAGGCTCACGAAAGTGAACCTGATCATCAATCAAACCAGGTAGGCAGATCAGATTACTTGCATCAATTTCAATATGCTGCTCTTTTAGCTGAATTTCAGCACCTATCTTTTGGAATATGCCATCTTTTATGTGGATGTCAGCGGACTTGGGGGCACCTTCGCTGATGATTTGAGCATTTTTGATCAGATACGATTCACTTGACATTTTTTTGGATTATTTTAATATAAAATTAGATAAAAGCGGAAACCCAGTGATCGTTCTTTTTGCCATTGCGGCCAATGGGAACTTTTTTTAAAAGCGAAATTTACCGCCTAAAAATTAAAAAACAGCCTCTTTTGTATTGCAAAGGCCTTTTTTCTGATATAAAATTTTAGGACCCTGTTATTTTATGAGAAAATGATTTTCGGGAAACCGAAAATGTATTATACTTGCATCAGAAAGATGGATAAAAGAGTCTTTCTTTCCATAGCTGATTGAAAAGATCTTGTGGGGAGTAGGTTAGTCCTAGCCCCACACAGATCACTCCCTCTCTCAATTCAATTTCACCCTATCTTCTCGATTTGCAATTTCCCAAGCGGTATAAAACACGTATTTGGTGATATTCAGCATTTTCTCAAAGTGAATTTTCTCAATGGTATCAGTAGGCCGATGATAATCAGCATGTGTGCCGTTGAAGTAGAAAATAACTGGGATATCATTTTTGGCAAAGTTGTAGTGATCTGAACGATAGTAGAATCGATTGGGATCATTTTCGTCATTATAGGTGTAGTCCAGATCAAGTTTAGTGGTCTCTTCATTTACCTCGATAGCAAGATCGTGTAGCTCCTGCGAAAGTTTGTCAGCGCCAATGAGATAGATATAGTTGGGCTTTCCAACGTGCTTGTCGTCTACCCGGCCGATCATATCAATGTTGAGATTAGTCACGGTATTGGCCAAAGGAAAAATGGGATGATCTGTGTAGTATCTGGAGCCCAAAAGCCCCTTTTCTTCTCCTGAGACAGTCATAAAAAGGATGCTCCGCCTGGGTCGATTTCCTTTCTTACTAGCGAGGGCAAATGCCTCAGCAATCTCTAGCACTGCGGAGGTACCGGATCCATCATCATCAGCCCCATTGTTGATTTCGCCATCAATGATGCCGATATGATCATAGTGAGCGGCTATGACTAGAACCTCATCAGGCTTCTCTCTTCCCTTCAGAAAACCGAGCACATTTTCAGACGAGAATTTTTCCACCAGTCTGTCAGCATTGAATATTGCTTTTGCTTTTTCTCCTAATTTCAGAGAGGATACATTCTGATCATATATCCACCCCACGATATCATCCCCAGTGACTATGATCTTTGGACCGCTATTGTCAAAACCAAAGGTGACCTTAGATTGAGAGAAATACTCGGAAAACCTGGAAAGAGCCAATTTAAATTGATCCGAATCATCGCTAATCACAATGAACCCTGCAACTCCTTTTTCGGAAAAGGGGTTGTCATCTTTTTGCCATCCAGACCAGCCGGGCTGGTTGAGTAAAACATATTTGTTGCGCAAATCCAGGTCCCTGATATTTTGCTTGTCATTCTCCACATAAACAACCTCAATGATTTCCTCACCCATCGTTTCTGCACTAGAGTAGTACAGGAGGTCCACTAGGTTTACTTTCCTGTCATTATCATCATGAGGTTTGCGCAGATAGACTTGGTGCCATGCTCCTTTTTCCAGCTGGAATTTCTGAAAATAGGAGTTCTTGCCATTTTCAGTAGGTACTGGAGCGGATAGACCCATTTTCCTAAAATGCTCAGCGATATACAATGCGGCAAGTTTTTGACCTTTTTCTCCTGTCTCTCTTCCTTCCATGCTATCCGATGCCAATATCGAAAGATGGGTATTCAAGTCTTCAACGGTTATGGATTGAGCGAACTTTTTGGACTTTCTATCTTGAGCGCTTATACCAAAGTCAAACAAAATAATGGATAGGAGCACACAGAGTTTCAATGTCATTTCTTTGTGATCGGATTAACACTTCCTTTTTAGCAAAACAATCGGCGGGCGAAGATGTTAATCAAAGGTTAAATACGCAATTCACTTTACATTTGTGGTAAAATCAGAGTAGTGCTTGAGAAGAAAGATGAAAATCAATTTAAACCACCCTATTGACAAGTTCGAAAACAGACACAACAGTCC
>JAHCMJ010000303.1 GCA_019192485.1 Cyclobacteriaceae bacterium HetDA_MAG_MS6
TTATATAGCAGGAACTATCGCATTTCTAGACGTATATGGCTGGTGGATATTTCTGATTGCTGCCCTTGCCGGATATGCTCATAGCGCAAAATCAGGTATTTATGATTTTTATAAATCCGAGTATCTATACTATATCTTGCATGGGAGCGACAACCGCATCCCTCTAAAGAAAGACCTCAAAGCAAAAAAATCAGGCACAGCATTTGAAAGAGTGGCGAATCTCATCTATTTTGACTACTGCCGAAAACTGCTTAGAATGACCAGCCGCAGTGATGAGGATCGGAAGCGGATGGAAAACCTCTCATTGGCCGCTGAAACTAAAGAAGCTTTTCAGTCGGAATATAGGAAACTCAATGGCCCACTCATGTTTTGGTGGGCGCTTATATGTGGTACCAATACCCATCGCACATTGATCATGGCCTTAAGTATTGCGGGTAGATTTGATATCTATCTTATTATTGCTATTGTCACCTATATACCTGTGTTGTTTATCGAAAAGGCACAAAAGCGAAATGATCAAAAACTACTGAACAGTGTGACCCTAGCTTAGTCTTCCCACTTTCTCAGCACTAAGCAGCAGTTCAAGTCTCCGAATCCGAAGTTGGCCTTAACTACAGTTTTGATATCCTTTTTGACAGTCTTAGTAGGTATCCTGGACGCATCAATCAAGTTCAAAATCTCAGGATGTAAGTTATCGACATTGAGGTTTGGATGTACATAACCGTGCTCCATTTGCAATAAACTGGCTACTAATTCCACTGACCCAGCTCCTGCTACGGCGTGTCCTATCATCGATTTTGGGGTATTGATTAACGGAAAATCCTGACCCGATTTACCCAAAGCTTCTGTCCAGTTCTTGATTTCCAGAGGATCACCTTTGGTAGATGTTAGATGTCCGGAAATGAGATCAATCTCATCAGGGGAAATGCCTGAATTTTCTATTGCACCTTTGATGCAGGATACTACACCTGCCGAATTGGGTGCCGTCATACTACCTCCGTTGCGTAATCCTCCGGAATTGGAGTGGCCGCCGAGAACTTCCGCGTAAATCTTGGCATTACGCTGTTTCGCACTATCCAAAGTTTCAAGAACCATGGCCCCGGAGCCGCCTGATGGTACAAACCCTGAGCTAGAATCACTCATAGGTCTAGGTCCAAATTCAGGATTATTATTAGAATCACCGCATAACACTCGCATAGCATCAAATGCAGACCAGATATATCTACCATCACCTTCGGTACTGCCACATATCATCCTATCCGCTCGGCCTGACATCAGATGATCATATCCCAGGAGCACGGCTTCGCTACCGGTTATGCAAGCAGCTGAGTTAGATAGTACTCTATTGCCAAGACCTAGCATTTCATTAAGATAGGCAGCACCTCCGCTATTCATGCACTCCGTGATTGTCCTGGACCCTAGCCTTCTACTCTCTCCCCGATCAATAGGATAAGATGGATATTCCTTAGTCAGGCTATCAAAGCCTAAATCCCCTGCCCCAAAAACCATCCCCGAAGAATAGTCCGTATTTTCTGCATTCACCTCCAATCCAGCATCGCTCCAAGCCTCCATTCCTGACAGACAAGCATACATAATGGCCTTGTTCGAAAGCTTTTTCACCACCAAGTCTGGTAACCACTTTTTCTTGTACTCTTCCGTTAGAGGTGGTACTCCCCCTATCTGGCAGCGGAGGTTGAGTTTTTCCAGCTCGGGCCAAAACTGAATACCAGAACGACCCTCTTGTAGCGCAGTATTAAAATCTTCCTTGCCAAGTGCATTGGGAGCAATAACGCCAATCCCTGTAATTACTATTCTTCTATTCAAAACTTTCGCGTGTCAAGCATGATCGTACTAGAACAAATATTGAGTATCTCAAAGTGCTCACAAAGCTATTATTCTTTCTCAATTTTCAGTTAACATATTATTTACATACGATGAAATCGTTAGTTTAGCATAACAATTTCTTAATATGAAGATAAACAGCTGTGTTATCCTAGTTGCAGGGCGCAATTCAAGACTGGACACCGGGATTCCCAAATCGCTACTCACCCTGGATGGTATTCCTATTTTAGAAAGACACATCAAACTGTTCAGTCAAAACGGCATCAGCCGATTTTGCCTTGTAACAGGATATCAAGCAGAGCGAATTGAGCACAAAGCTGCAGAATTGCAAAGTAAATATCCTGACATATCCATCGAAACAGTACACAACTCTGATTTTCACTTGGAAAATGGGCTTTCAGTGTGCAAGGCGGAGAGTTGGGCCGCTACACATGGAATAGACCGATTCTTATTGACGATGGGGGACCACGTTTTCCAACCAGATTTCGTTACAGAGTTTATCAGAAAAGCTTCAAAAAAGAGTAAAAAATGCCTTTACCTAGCAGTTGATAAACCTGGGTCTACGAATGCTCATATTGATATAGAAGACGTCACGAAGGTTTTAGTGAAGGAAGGGAAAAAACGGATTCTCCAGATCGGCAAGGCACTTTCAACATACAATTTCTACGACACTGGGCTTTTCAGTCTATCAGCGGAAATTTTTACCGAATTCAGAAAGTCATTTGACAAAAATGAATATACTATTTCCGATACGGTAAATCGACTCGTAGCCAATAAGCAAGCTTCAACAATAGAAGTGAGCGGTTATCTATGGAATGATGTAGATAACCCCTCAGATTATCAAACGACTACAGATCTAACCCAGGAACTCCTCCAGTAGCTGAGAAATCTCCGTTTCGCGTCTCTTGTCCATAGGAGACTTGAAGCCAAAAGAAGAGGCTACGGAAATATTACCAGTCATGCCTTTGTCTTTTCCGACTTTTGCCAGGCGGATCACATCTAGCATAACACCTGCGCTGTTAGGGCTATCCTCTACTTTGAGTTTAAGTTCTAACTCATAAGGTTGATCACCAAACTGAGTACCGTTCACATTGATATAGCAGATTTTGGTATCATTTAAGTGAGGTACAAAGTCACTAGGGCCTATGCGTAGTTTAGGGGCTTCACCTTCGGCAAACAGTGTATTTACAGCGGAAGATTTAGAGATTCTTTTACTGATGAGTCTGCTCTCATCGATCATATTCTCAAAGTCAGTATTACCACCCACATTGAGTTGATAAAGGTTGTCAATATGAAAGCCTCTCTTCTGGAAGTTCTCTACCAAAATTCTGTTGAGATAGGTCGCGCCAAATTGGGATTTGATATCATCCCCAGCACACACGAGTCCAGCATCTTTGAATTTGTCACTCCATTCTTGAGTTGAGCAAATGAATACCGGTATAGCATTTAAGAAACCAACTCCTGCTTTGATAGCTTCGCTAGCATAAAACTTGACGGCCTCCTCACTACCTACAGGTAGATAACAAACCAAAAACTCAGCCTCAACTCTTTTCAAATAGGCTGCAATATCTTCTGTCTGTTGACTATCATCTACCTGAAACGAATCATGCATATGCTGAGCCACACCATCAAGAACAGGTCCTTTCACAACTGGCACACCTTGACTAGGTACATCTGCGAATTTCCGAGCTCTGTTGGGAGAAGTAAAGATCGCCTCAGATATATCTTTTCCGATTTTCCTCTTGTCAACATCAATCGCTCCTACAACCTTCACATCACCTATCCGGTAGTCTTTGATGGCGTACTGAACAAACCCGCTGGTGTTTGATTCATTTTTGTAATACTCAATCCCTTGTAGTAGGGAAGAACAACAGTTTCCTATTCCGACTATTGCAACTTTTATCATAATTTGTGTGTAGCTAAAAATTGGGGCCAAAATAACTAAAAGCGCTCATATATTATTCAATTGTTAATTAATTCTTAGGAAAATTTCACTTGCTTCAAATGGTTAAATTTTGCAGCGGATTAGTCATTCGCCATACATATCCCGAACTGTTATTTATGCTACTGATTAAAACCTAATGAGTAGCCTTAAGCCAAAAACACTTGTGGGCTATTTTACAATTTTTTACATGCTGGGTTAGGTATTTTTCCAGGTTTGGTGTTCTACTTGCACAAAGATGGATATAGAAATCAAGCGAATAGAGAAAAATGATCCCACGCCCTACGATTTACTCATGATGGCCGACCCCTCATTGGACATGATTGAGCACTACCTAGCAAACGGTACGTGCTACCTGGCCAGGTCCGGAGATTTTATTTTAGGCGAATATGTGACAATACCCGTATCTAAAGATGTGGTAGAAGTGAAAAACATAGCTGTTTACCCCAAGTATCGGGGTCAAGGTATTGGTAAAAGAATGCTAGCTCATGCGATGGAGCATGCTGCGCTGAGGCATTACAAGAAACTTTTGATTGGTACGGGAAACTCCAGTCTTAACCAACTTGCGCTATACCAGAAAATAGGTTTCGATATTGAACGAATAGAAAAAGATTTTTTTATAAAAAACTACACTCAGCCTATATACGAAGGAGGCATCCGGTGTAGACATAAAGTCATATTGACCAAGCAACTTGTTTAGTCGCGGGATAATGGTCATTCAATAAACGCTCCCTCATTATGATCATTGGTCACTACTTTGATACCAGGTCAAGGGGTGATCAATATCTTGATCCTGTGCTAAAACCAAATTTTCGTGATGCCTTCTCCAACCCGTAGGCGTAGTACCGGTATGCTTCCGGAAAGCACTGAAAAAAGAAACCTTGTTGTTGAATCCACTCGAAAATGCCACGCTTTCAATCTTGAGGTCAGACGAAAGAAGTAATTCCTTAGCCTTGTCTATCCGCCAGGCGTTAGTCCAGTCGTTAAAATTGAGTTTCGCGCAAGAGTTGATAGCCTCCGAAACTTGATGAACTGAAAAACCTGTACCTGCTGCCAGGTCAGGCAACTTGAAATCTCCCGTCAGATAGGGTCGTTCCTGTTGATAGTATCTCTCCAACTTTTCGTAAACATGATGCAAGTCTCGTCGGGAAAAGCCTATCACCTGCTTAGGTCCGATACTCCAACCGCTTTGAATAAAAGATATGTAGCCAGCATAGAAGATAAAAACCGACATAGCAACCGAAATCATGTAATCATAAGTAGGCTCCAGCAGGTTTGTCCAAAGCAAGATATAGTAAGAGAAATAACCTGCGACTAAAGCGAAATAGCCTACAGTAACCCACACGACCTTCTTGGACTTGGACGCTTTAATGATAAGGAATGCATATACACTGAGATGAACTAAAAGAGATACTCCGAAAAAAGGAATAAAACCAATCGTAAACCATAAGGTCAAGTAAGTAGCAAATGGCAAGAGGTGCCAATAACTAAAGGTAGCACCTACTTTTACAATACTCCTTACAAGGTAGTAGTAGAGCGGCGCTATGATCAGAGGTAGTCCAAGGGTCAGTGAAAATATCGGGGTCATTATTTTGGCATACCCTGTCCAAAAAGCAACAAAATAGCTTAGCATCAGACTAAATAGGAAAATGATCATCCCCAATATGTTCTCTGCACCATGTTTGCGCTTCAGCATAAGTAGTACGGCCAGGAAAAAGCCTTGCGAAGCAACCAACAAGAAAA
>JAHCMJ010000304.1 GCA_019192485.1 Cyclobacteriaceae bacterium HetDA_MAG_MS6
TCTCTCAATTTCTTCACCTTGCAGCCCTAGGTGCCCAATTGCATATTCTCTAAGGCCGTCTTGTGATCTCATAGCTGGATTTTTGGCCCATCGGGCAAGCACAAAGGCATTTATCTCATTCCACAGCTCGTGTGGGATATAAGGACCTTTCCATCCTCCTCCCCGCGACCAAGTCCAGATACCCGCCAGATTTTCAGTATTTCTTAAATCTCTAAGGCCTTTTGGATGGCTTGCTTCACTATATTCCTCAAAACCCTCAATAACGCTTTGAGCAATGTAATTGGGATGCGCGGACTTACCCTCGTACTCACGTTGACACTGTACCTCAACAATCTGATGATGAGAGCCAATACCTAGTGTCGGATTGAAAGCAAACTTCCTATGATAGTCACCTGCCGTGTGCTTAACAGAAAAATACAGGTTGGGGTGCGGAGCCACTTGATCAGTCACAGCGAGATAAACGTCCGGATCAGTATGGATACCTCCAAAAGCCCAGGTGCGGTAAACCAATTTCTTGTCATACTTTTGACAAACCTCCTCCCGCAAAAAGTTAATAAGCTGGACATGCTTTTGGATACCCTCTTCTTGAGATATCTCCCTGGCAAAAGGTCCGTTGCCGGTGTGATGGACCATATTGTTGAGATAGGTTTCGCCAGTACGCACAACCAAACCATCTAGTCTCGGAAATCGCTCAAAGAGCTCCTTGAACATCGCCTCATGAAGCTCACGAACTTTTGGCAAATCCAATGTAAACTTACCTCCGGCATCTTGTACCGAACCTGCATAAAGTGAAAGAACAGTTTTTGGCAAAATAAACAGATCGGTGAATATGTAACTATCTATCCCTGCAGCTTCACAAGTATTGATATAGTCTTCAACCTGATTAATTCTATCTTGGATCCAATCGGATGCTTCACTACCTATGGGAACAATACGAGGATCGTAGCTACGAAATGTAGCCGCGGTCTGAATAAAAGTAAAGTCATTGATCACTTGTCCATCATAGCCCCACTTTGCCAACCGCTTAGGATCTTTGAAAGCCGACTTGAAGGGCTCCTCTCCCGGGTTGTCGTGCACCATATCTAACAGGATCAATGGTGCTGGCTTGTTTGGTTGAGAATCACACCCCCACAAAAAGAGTATGCTCCATATGAAAAGGCACCATATCGTTCCTGAATAACTCATTTGTTATGTCTTTCGGAGAACCAATGCGGTAAGTGCTCCTCATCAAAATAATTGTGAGTCATCTCAAGTGAATCAGGATGAGTCTGATTAAATCGGATGGGTTCGTCCTGAATATTGAACAGATGGTTGTTCACAACAGAAAACCTGCTTGAGGATTCGTCAAAGAACATCCCATTGTTATGAGAGCCTATTGCTTCCGGATCCCGAAAAATTTCGTAAATGACATTTTCAGAAATAATGCTACCTGGCTGTTGGCCAAGCGTGTAAATACCACCTCCATCAGCTAGCTCGGTGAGAACACCGTGAATTACATTTTTTTCAATTAGGTTATGGTTGGTAAAGTTAGGTTTTGGCTTCCAGGTCCAGCCACAGCTGATCCCTGTATATGGCAGTCCGCTCACTTCATTACCCCTAATGATATTGTGGTGCGACTGAGCTATCCATATACCTACAGCAGCTTTGTAGAAGACTCCACCATTTTTGATCTTATTATTTTCAAGGGTCACATACTGTGGTGCCTCCTCGTAAGTCAATTGATCTGTCTCGTAGGGTTGTCGGATATCCAGCCCTAGCAATATACCTCCTGCTCCGAGATCTTCGAAAGAACAATTTGTGATCTGCAAATGATCTACACCTTGCTCTATTGATACACCGTAACCTCCTAGGTGACTGAATCTGCAGGAATCAAACTGGACTTTGCTACTGAAGCTGACCTGAATGGCTTTTCCAGCATTGGGTGCTGCTTGAGCATCCATGTATCCTGGTCGAAAATCTTGTCTAAAATCTGGAAACAATGTTTGATGCTTTTCTTCCCAGTTAGCACTCGGAGAGCCATAAAAACCGCGAACACCACGGGTGTGCTCAAAACTGATTTTCTGAAACCTGAGATGACGAACTTTTTGAGCTGAGGTCCCCGATATCTTCATCAAGGTGTGTAGCCTGGGCACGAAAAAGTCCATCTCGGATACCTTTTCTTGCTCTCTGGCTAGATAAAATAGTTCTCCTTTGAAATAATCATAGTACCACTCTCCAGGCTCATCTAATGCTGAACGCAGGTTCTCGATAACGTATCTGGTTCGATTTCCAAAGAATCCTATGGGATACCTACTTGGGGTATGAAACCAAATATCATTTTTCTTGTGATCTACTGTACCGACACTGTGCCAGGACGCTTCCCAACTATGATACACCAAGACCTCAGCATTCTCCCAGTCAGGTTCTTGGTTGATATCACCCTCATGAAACTCAAATCCACAGAAAGCATCGTAATGTTCTTGTTGAAGCTTAGCCTTTTCGGGGAATCGCACCTCATTAGGCGCGGTACCCCAACTGCCGCAGATACTTGCATAGGGCGTCAGGGGACCTTTTGTATAATAAAAACCCTTATTAGGTGTGCGTGCCCTTTTCAATCTTTTGCCATCCGCAAAAAGTTGATTTACCTGCCTCTTAGATCCTATTTTGACTTTCCAGAGGTTATCATCGACCTGTTCCCAACCTTTGATACGTTTCGCTCCGGATATTATGCTTTTACCAGCCCTTGATTTGATTAGTAGATGTTTGCTGGTATCTTGGGGAAGTACTGAGGGGTCGATCTGAACGGCTTCACTCACCGGATAGTATCCATTATCCAGTATGATTTGATACTCATCTGCCTGTCCATCAAGCAAGGAGACGAGCTGTAAGGCTTTGCCCAGACTTTTGACTGGCTTAGCTTCCGTTCCAGGGTTTTGGTCATTACCAACCGTTGACACATAAACTGTATCGTCAGGCCCATAGCATGCCCATGAGAGAGCCGTAACTAAAATCAAGATTTTTACTTTTATTAGATATGCTCTCATTCTTTTCCCCAGTTTTTGTTTGGAATTGGTCCCAGTTGTAGCTTGAGTAACCCGCCTTTGGCAAAATCTTCGTGATCAAACCAATATCTGTTCCATTCTTGTCCATTCAATGTAGCTGATTGGATGTATTGGTTTTCGGAGCTGTTGTCCTCAGTCTCAATGATAAAGCTGTCTCCTTCATAGTAGTCTTGATCGAGTTTGATAACTACTTGATCAAAAATCGGGGAGGTGATTTCGTAAGTAGGATCTGAAGCGGCACTTCCATCCACACTAAACAAGCCAATCGCCATCAGGACGCCCAGAGCACCCATTTGCCCCTGATCTTCGTCACCATGGTACCCTCCATAGGGACTGGTTTCTCCATAAATCTCTTTGACTCTTCTGACCCATTTCTGTGAAAGCCAGGGAGCCCCAGTTTTATTGAAAATATGGGCCATTCCCGTGCCCGGCTGATTTCCGTAGTCTACCCAATTAGCCGCGTGAATCTTATTTGCAGATTTCAACCAATCATTTTCAGCTATTTCAAAAGAATTGTTCAGAAAGTTGATATAGTTATCCGAACCGCCAAAAAGCCGGGTCAATCCAGAGATATCTTGCGGTACATAGTTTGTATATATAGCGCTATTGCTTTCACAAAATCCTCTGGCGCTAAACGCATCTGTTACTGGCGTGAAATTCTCTATCCAATTACCATCCATTTCGCGAGGATGCATGAAGTTGGACTTTGTATTCCAAAGGTTCTTATAGTTTTCGGAGCGTTTCAAAAAGTAAGCATGATCCTCCTCCTGACCCAATTGCTTAGCGATCTGAGCCAAACACCAATCCTGATAAGCATATTCCAAAGTCATACTGGCGCCGTCCTGATGAAATCCCACTGAATCGATACCCTCAGGCACATACCCTCGTTCTTGATAAAACCTCATTCCCCCTCCTATTGCTGGCTTCTGGTTCTCATAGCCCGAGTGATCTCTGATCCCTCCGACAAAAGCATTTTTTCTTAAACCCTCGTAGGCTAGCGAAACGTCATAATGATTAATTCCTTTATTAAGTGATGCTGCGAAAAAGGAGACCGCCGGGTCACCAATCATGACGTAGGTGTAGTTACCTCCAGATGGTCCTCGAGGTATCAGACCACCATCCCTATACATATTCAACATCGTATTGCAAAAAGCGTCCATGATCTCGGGATAGACCATGGACCAAAGGATGTTTAAAGACCAGTGACTCCCCCACCAGGCGTCGAAATTGTGATGAGCAAATCTGGGCTCCCCCGTTTCATCCAGAGGAACTGTACGAATAGTAGCTTGCGCGCCGGTATTGTCAATATAGTCTCCATTGACATCGCTGACAATCCTTCGACCTAGCAGTGCGTGCCACAAATCCGTATAAAACTTAACACGTTGAGCATGGGACCCGCCTTCAACGGCTATCCTTCCCAACATGTGGTTCCATTCGCTTTGGCTTTCTTGAACAACCCTATCAAAATCCCAGTGTGGCAGCTCAATGGTCAGGTTGTTTCTAGCGTTTTCCAAAGAGGTATAAGAAATAGCCACTTTCATTTTTAGCTGTTTCAAATCTTCGGGAAACTTCATATAGGCTCCTGCATCAGGCCCTGACACAAATTGTATGTTTCCATCAAGTAGTTCCTTTTTTTTCCATCCGCCGAATTCCACAAAAGGCTGACTGACTTGAGCCACGAAGTAAACCTTTACTGGTTTTGGTCGCCTGAAGGTAGGTGCCATCACTGCATAGCCTGTTATCTCCTGATCCGAAACCTTGGTTACGGATGAAGAAGAGGTCTCGGAATGCGCTAAAAATGCTCCTGTATCGAAAATCACATACCTGGATGTACTATCGGGAAAGGTATATTGGTGAAATCCGACTCGGGTAGTAGAAGTCAGTTCGACATTAGTCTGGTAGCGATCTAAAAAAACCTGGTGATATCCGGGCTTTGCCATTTCCCGATCGTGGCTGAATTTTGATTTGTATGCTTCCATGCCCAAGTGTCCATTCATTGAACCAGTCATCGGCATAACGGCCAATCCAGACATTTGCCAGGCATGAATATGACTCAAGCAGCGAATATAGGTAGTGTCATATAGGTACCCTGAGCCCCATGTCCCTTTGACAAAAGTGTCGGGGCTTAAGTTGACCATACCAAACGGCCTACTAGCAGAACTAAAGTACAACCAACGGGAATTATGTGTATCAATTAATGGGTCTACATAATCCACCGGAGTGATCCGTTCGATATTCTCATTACCTGACTCACAGGACACAAAAGCCAACCCCATTACCAGAATCACTAAAAACATGGATCGGGCCATATGGTCTTTTGAGGTCATTTTACTTTTTTGGCTTCTATAAATACCACTCCAGGTCCTTTCATGACAAATTTCAATTCATTACTGTTTTTGTGTGCCGCTACCAAATGGGTGGCAGATGCTCCTTTTAGTTCATTTTGATCTT
>JAHCMJ010000305.1 GCA_019192485.1 Cyclobacteriaceae bacterium HetDA_MAG_MS6
CAAACCTATGAAGGCTAAAGCAGTATACATTGACCATCATCGAGAAGTCGATATGGATCAGTTCAAGAAAAATAACGCCATGGTTTTGGGAAATAATGGAGGGTTTAATCCTGACCACTTGAAACCATTTTTAACCAAACTTGGAAACTAATTATGAGCGAGAAAGACATTGATCTTCAGGAAGAACAGCATCAGGGTGCATTGGACATCACTGAGCTGATCAATCCCTTTCCGGGATTGCGTCCTTTCGGGGTAGAAGAGAGTCACCTCTTTTTTGGGCGCGAAGGCCAGAGTGATGAGGCGCTTGTGAAGCTATCTGAAAATCGATTCGTGGCTGTTCTAGGTGCCTCAGGATCAGGAAAGTCCTCATTTACTTATTGTGGTTTGATTCCTACATTGCACGGCGGCTTTATGACCGATGCAGGCTCTAATTGGAGGGTGGTAGTATCTCGACCTGGGGGAGGGCCAATTGATAACCTCGCAGAGTCACTCTTGATAAAAGACCATCAGTTTAATACACTAAGTGAGGAAGACAAGCTGATCAAAAAAACTATTATAGGTACTGTTCTACGTAGTTCTTCTTTGGGACTGATAGAAGTAGTCAAACAGTTGAAAAGTAGCGATTTTCAAAACGTACTCATTGTTATTGATCAGTTTGAGGAATTGTTTCGTTTTGCCAAGTTGGAAGCATCCTACTCTGACCAGGACGAGTCTTCGGCATTTGTAAACCTACTTTTGGAAGCCATACACCAGTTTGATGAACCGATATATGTGGCGTTGACCATGAGGTCGGATTTTATTGGCGAATGCGCCAAGTATCCTGACCTCACTCAAATGATCAATGACTCTCACTATCTAATCCCACAAATGACCAGGGATCAGAAGCGAGTGGCAGTTGAAGGACCCGTTGCTGTAGGAGGAGGGAAAATAGCCCCCAGACTTACTCAACAGCTTTTAAATGATGTGGGAGATAACCCAGATCAGCTGCCCATCCTACAGCATGCACTGATGCGGACATGGTCCTATTGGGTGGAGAATAGAAAGCCGGAGGAGCCCATGGATTTGCGGCACTATACCGCCGTAGGGACACTTCGAGAAGCATTATCTCAGCACGCTAATGAGGCATTTGACTCTCTGAGCAAAAGAGAGAAGGAGATATGTGAGACCATGTTTAAGGCACTCACCGAAAGAGGAGCTGAAAATCAAGGAATTAGGAGGCCAACTAAGCTTGGCACTTTGGCGGCGATCACAGGAGTCAGTGAAGACGAGGTCGAGCGGGTAGTGGACAGGTTTCGTGAGCCTGGAAGATCGCTACTGATGCCCCCTTATGGCGTAAGATTAGAATCTGACACAGTGATTGACATCTCTCATGAGAGTCTGATGCGGATATGGGATCGCTTGAAGAGGTGGCTTGATGAGGAGTCGAAAGCTTCAGAGATGTATACAAAGCTGTCAGAGGCAGCAGAGAGGTTCCAAGAAGGAAAGGCCAGTCTTTGGCAAATGCCTGATTTGCAGCTGGCACTTAACTGGAGAGAGGAAACCCGACCCACTTTGGTTTGGGGACAGCGATATAATCCAGCTTTCGAGCGTACGATGGTTTTCTTGGAAACTTCAGAGAAAGCCTACCTCAATGAGCAACGCAACCAGGAGATTCTACAACGTCGGAAAGTCCGTGGAATGCGAATCACCGCCTTGGTGTTGGGGCTTGCAGCTATGGTTTGTCTTTTCCTCGTAGTGTATGCCAACTTACAGACGCAACAGGCCAAGGAGAAGGAGAAAGAGGCAGCGGCTAACTTGATAAAAGCAGAAGAAGCCACAAAAGAGGCCGAAAAGTTGAGGTCGGAAGCTGAAGAACTGGCGGCTGATGCTATCAGAGAAAAAAACAGAGCGGATTTAGAAAGAAAGGCAGCAGATGAAGCCAAGCTAGCAGCCCAGAGGAGTGCAAATGATGCCTTGAGGCAAAAAGCTGAAGCGGACAGACAGAAAAAGGCGGCAGAAGATGCATCTAAAAGGGCCACTGAGAGTGCATTGAAGGCGAAAGAGCAACAACTTCAGGCCGAAGCGGCGAAAAGAGAAGCAGATGCTGAAAAAGCTCGTGCAGAACGCCTAAGGTTTCAGGCTATTGCCCAATCTATGGCGATCAAGGCGAAGAATGTACCAGATGCAGATTTGAAGGGATTAGTGGCTAAACAAGCCTATGCTTTTTACCAGGAATACAAGGATCCAGGGAAGAACTATAACGGTGATATCTACGCTGGTGTTTATTACGGCCTGGAAGGACTACTACATGACACGAAGGGTGATTCGGCGCTTAATCAATACCATGGTCACATGCCAATGATGGAGCTAGACAAGAGTGGAATAGCCGTGCAAAGAAGTGTAGCTGCCAAGTCTGTTGTTTTCTCCAAAGACGGCAAAAGCATGTATTCGGCCGGTAGCGATGGACGATTACTATCCTGGGATGTGAAATCGAGAAGATATCAAGAGATATTCAGTAGTGATAATGTGAGCCGTGTAGTGAACGTCAGTCCGAATGAGAGATGGTTAGCATTGGCTAGCGATAGAGATGAAATCTATCTTTTTGATCTGAAGCGCTCAGATCAAGATCCTACCTTGCTTACTAGTCATTCGGGAGCTATTTATGATTTAATATTCTTACCGGATAACTCAGGCTTTATATCAGTTGGGGCGGATCGAAGGGTCCTGTTAAGCAACTTTGATGGTGATTCTGGTAAAGAGATAGCTACTACCACTGTAAGGATTAAAGCTTTAGCCGTTTCCCCTGACGGCAAGACCCTTGCCGGGGGCGCTGATTCTGGGGAAGTCTTTTTGTGGGACCTCACCAGAGAGGATAACAATCAATCCGAACTTTATAGAAAAGATAAAAAGGCCGTGACTGCATTGGCCTTTAATCATACTGGCGAACAGCTTGCAATCGCTGGCTCCGATGACAGAGATCGAGGTTATATCATTCGATGGGATATGAATGAAAGATCTCAGGTAATACCGGAACTAGGAGGTTTTACTTCACCGGTAACAGATGTAGAGTTTAGCCCTGCCGATGATTTGTTAGCGGGAGCGAGTAAAGACAAAACCGCCAGATTCTGGGATTTGAACAATATTTTTGATTTGCCAACAGTACTTGATGACCATAGCGACTGGGTATGGGATCTTAGCTTTCATCCGGAGGGTCATGATATTGTCACCGCTTCCAAAGATGGTCTCATTCGACTTTATCCAACTAAACCAGATGAGATGGCAAGTAGGATTTGTGGGTATCTGGAAAGAAATCTTTCGGAGGTAGAGTGGAAACAGTTTGTAGGTGAGGAGATTGATTATCAATCTACCTGTGAAGGACTTCCTAAACCAGAAGACAACTAGACGATCAGGATGAGATATCTTTTACTATTAACCAGTTTTCTTCTGCTGGCTCATCTTGCTCAGGCTCAAAACTGTACGCAGATTCTCAATGAAGCCGAAGACGATTATGATGCTGGCCGTCTGGCGGGAATTCCTGGGAAGTTGAGAAACTGCTTACGAGGGGATAGCTTTTCAAAAGAAGAGAAAATCCGTGCGCATAAGCTGTTGACCTTAGTTTATATTTTTAGTGATGACGATTTCAACGCTGAGCGATCACTAATTAATCTCCTTAAAGCTGATAAGGAACACAAATTAGACCCACAAGTAGATCCAGCCGAGCTTTTCTTCCTTTATGACAAGTTCCAAACCAAACCAGTACTGAGGCTTTCCTTAAAGTTTGGAGGCAACCTGTCCTTGGTCAATGTAATAGAGAACCACGGAGCTTATAATACTTCAATAAGGGAGAAAGAATATAACAAAGCATCTTCAGGCAGTGGCATAAGCTTTCCTACGGCCGAAATCATGGCAGAGAGATACTTGAAGTCTGGTGTGGAGGTAGGTGCAGGTGTCCAATTTAGGATTTCTCGATATGGCATAGCGGGAGTTTTAGATGTCAAAGATCAATCAGGGAATGAAACCCCCACAATCAACTATTCAGCATTTGATCAGCAAACCTGGGTGGGTATCCCGCTTTTGGCCAGATATCACTTAGGATATGACAATCAAAATAGTCTGATACCCTATGTCCTCGCCGGTATGCAGATAGATTATCTGCTATCATCCAAATTTACCGAAGCCAGCAGGTCGGGGGGTACACCTTTTACCCTGGATGCAGCTGACGCAGATCTGATAGATCAGCGAAATCAATGGAATTATTCACTTTTCGCCGGTGTAGGTGTAAAACTTCGACAAGAAGTCAACTTTCTGACTTTGGAATTCAGGTATTCTAATAACCTTCTCTATCATAATAAGCCAGAAACGAGATATAACAATCAAGATATCAATTTTGCTTTGGGTCATACCGACGATGATCTGTCCTTAAACTTTTTGAGCTTTACTATAGGGTACTCATACTCTTTGTATAATCCCAGGAAAATGAAAGAATTCAGATAGCACATGAGCAGGACATATTTCATATTATGTTTTTTACTGGCTCTTTCAGCCTGTAGCCCAAAGGACGATTCTGCTCCAGCACCGGGGGATGTATTTATAAAATATTTTGGCAATCTGGAAGAGGACGAGGCGGTTGATATGGTGTTGCTAGATGATGGATCGGACAATGTCGTTATCGCAGGTAACTATACTGATCGTGATACGACATCAATCTATCTTTTGGTTGCCGACCAAAACGGCAATCTGATACGTGAGAACTACATTCGAAGTGATTCAAGTAATAGCTTGGACCTTGCAAGGATTAGGTTAGGGTCAAGTGCAGGTTCAGCTACGTCGGATTTGATTTTGATGGCTGGGAACACCATGGTTGATGATACTACCAGGGCTTTCTGGGCTGTTGCCAATGTTGCAGATTTAAGTTATCAATTTGGCGGTGTACTGGAGTTGCAAGACTCTCCTGATGCCCAGAACCGTCCAAAATCGGCAAAAGCTACAGATATTCTCCAAATAGAACAGGATTTTGTTGTCCTGGGAGATGAGGATAATGTGTTTTCCGAAGGGGCATCACCCTCAAATCAGCGTCGACAGGTATTTATAACAAGGCTAAATGCCAACAACAATAGGATATGGAGAAAATTTCAAGGATTTTCTGGAAATGATTTTGCTGAATCCTTCTTCCTGCAGACCAATGGATCTTTCGCGATTTGTGGAAGCACAGACAGCAGATCTCCGACCGGATCTACTGGCATGAATATGCTTTTTTTACAAACAGACTCACTGGGCAGTTCTTTGTCCCAAAGGATTTTTGGTACAGATGGTGATTTTTCTGAAGAGGCTAGGGACATGGTCAATAATGGTACTGGTTTTGCGGTAATTGGCAATACTAATTCTGGAGGAACTAC
>JAHCMJ010000306.1 GCA_019192485.1 Cyclobacteriaceae bacterium HetDA_MAG_MS6
ATGATATCTCCTGGCCAAAGTTCTTAACTCATCGAAGCATGTCTCAATCAATTGGCTATACTTCTTATAACCTATTCTGCTCGATATGTCTGTTGACGAGTTTAAGTCTATGAATAGGAAGGCTCTATTTTCACGATTTGTGATGTAAACATTACCTGTCAATATCGAGGTGAAAGTGTCTGAACCATGCCAGTCCATGAAACTTAACAGTACAGCATTGATGATGCTTACTATTACTAAAAAGAGGTTCACAATCCGAAAAGCCGATGACGAAATGACTTCTAAGTAACGAGGGATGATCTGCTGTGGGGACCAGAATTCTTCAAATGTGACGATAGCCAGGCATGATGCCAAAGATGAGAAAAACAAGATCATCAGAAACACTATAATCCTGATCAAGTTGATGTTTCCCCAAAGCCACTTGGATAACAATTGGTTTTTTTTCACCTCGAATAGGGCGGTTAAAGAACCAACAATAAATGCCCCTAAGTTGGCAATAGCCAGTGATTCTGGAAGCGAAACACCTCCCTGGTCAATCACTGGCCCTATATTATTCCACCCGTAAAACCGGATCAGCGCGAATAGGTTTGTCCAACCACCATAGTACAGCCATTGATGTAAGACATACCGCCAGATCATTCATTTAACTGGAAAGTGTTTTTGAAAATACCTGCATAATTACCACTCCGCAAACGATTAGTGACATGCCGATCAGTGCCGCTCCATCAAGTTTTTGATGAAAGCGAAAGTATCCGACTATGGCGACCAATAGAATGCCAACACCCGCCCAGACCGCGTAAGCAATGCCAATTGGTATCTGTTTCAATGCCAGAGAGAGGAAGTAGAATGTTACACCATAGCCAATCACGGTGATTATCGACGGCAATAACTTTGTAAAACCTGCACTTTCCTTAAGCGATGATGTTGCGATCATTTCTCCAACAATCGCAATGATCAAGTATACCCACTTCATAGAGCTGTATTTTTATGCTTCAGATCCACAACCTCACGAATGACTTCCTCCGTCGCTTGTGCAACTGCCTGTTCCTTTGCTTCGGGACCATAGTATTGAGTGGGTTCAGCTTTAATACACGTTAGGTCAGTGATGCCGATGTATCCCAGGACGGATTGAAGATAGGGGACAACAAAATCAAAATGAGCAGTGCCTTCATCTTCCGTGTATTTACCTCCTCTTGAGTTGATCACGATTGCCTTCACCCCTGAAACCAAACCTTTATCTCCATTTTCATCGGAGACGAAGGTTTGGCCAGAAATCACGATATTATCAATAAATGTCTTAAGCGTTGAGGGAATGGAAAAGTTGTACATCGATACGCCAATGACCATTAGATCACAATTTTTTACGCGATCGACTAAGTTTTTGGACTCTTCAAGCAATGCAACCTGGTCGTTTGTGCGATCAGCTTTGCGGATTCGTAAGGCATTTTGGAAATCCTGAGTAATGTGAGCAGGCGGGTTATCAGCTAGATCGAGCCTGTCAATGGTTACTTCTAGCGCATTCGATACCTGGTCTACAAGGAGTTGTGAAAGCATCCTGGAAACGGACCGCTCTTTTCGTATGCTCGAGTCAATGTGTAGTACTCTCATCTTACGATCATTTTATCAACTGAAAACCTCCCGCCACCTTGAAGGACAAGCGCTCCGCACATAGCAAGGACTAGAATATGGTATTCATAACCTTCCTGACCTGCTTGCATTTGTCCAAACCAATTCATCATGAACCCTAATGGTGCGTGCACCGTGATGATCATACCAACGAATAGGCCGAACATGATGCCAGCGTTTACTCTCGTCGCTACCCCCAAGATGAGCAATAAACTACCTAGTGTTTCTATGATTATAGTGAGATAACCTAAGATGGCAGGCAGTCCTAAATAGCCTGTTAAATAGCCCATGAAGGTTTCAAATCCTTCTCCGAGTTTTCCAAACCCATGGATAAGAATGACCAACCCAAGGACAACTCTGAGTATGGTGGGGGCGAGATTATTGTCTGTTTTGAAAATTAGATATTTCATTTTTGTTCTATTTATTTTATATCCTTATTTGAATTCTAACCGGAGAAAAAGGCCAGGCTGAATGTCATAGTCCCAGTCCTCACCAAATTGGAATTGATTGAATGCCAAGCCAGTTTGTATCATTCCGAGATCAGCTCCAATTCGTAGATATTGAAAGCTCAGAAGGTGTTGATCACTGTTGAAATTGAAAGAGAATTGCCCTTGTAAAAACCCGTCCAACTTTTCATTGAGCTTGGGTCTCCCCTGGAGGATTGAGAAAAACTCGAAATCAGGGCTGGACTTAAACTCAGAAGTGAAATTGGCCGTAAACAGGAATCTCTCCGAGTAGTAGGTATACTGCGGGCCACCAAGTGCCACCACCCTGTCCTTGAGAATCCGAGTACCTACTGTTGGTCCAAACCCCTTGAACAAATCATAACTGACTATGGTGTATGACATGAAGTTAGTCTGATCTAAGTCGAGGTTTCTTTCTGCCGTATTCAAACTGAAAATACTGAGTTTGTAATCCTTAGTTAGTGGTTTGGTAATCCATGTTTCCACATTAAAAAATTCCTCACCTATGGATGACTCAATGACATCTTGAGCGCTTAGTTGATGGGTAAGTCCGAAGAAGATTAATGTGCCTAAAAGGGAAAAAAGCTTTTCTTTCATGTGACCTTGCTTGTATTTTTTTCATTGATACTTCGCAAAGCTCTGGCTATTAAAAGAGGAGAGAGTTATCCAGTTTTTGGTAAAGTGGGTAAGTTTTTAGGTAAATCGAATATGACAGAGAACAGAGATGCCTGCCTAATGTTCAACTGCTAAAAATCGGAGATGAAAGCAGCACACAGAACTTCAGGTATTCTTAAGAATATCTTGTATCAGAGGTGCCCTAAATGCAGAAAAGGGAACCTATTTGTTAATCAAGTTTACAACCTAAAAGGTTTTTCCCGTATGTATGAGAAGTGCCCGTCGTGTGGCCAAAGGTTCGAGCTTGAGCCATCTTTTTATTTTGGAGCTATGTACGTAAGTTATGCTCAGCAAGTGGCTTGGTTTGTGGTAGTATTCATATCTATTGAAGTACTATTTTCTGGTACAGACTTAGTATGGTATTTAGTGTCGGTTGGTGTGCTTTCGATAGTATTATTTCCATTTACTTTCAGACTTAGCCGGTCCATTTGGATACACTTTTTCGTAAAGTATGATCCTTAGCCATGATGCGGATCGATCCCCTTCCTAAAGTCATTGGGTGTTTGACCGGTACGCTTCTTAAAATACTTGGCAAAGTTTGATACATCACTGAAACCTAATTCGTAAGAGACCTGGGATATGGTGCTATTGGTTTGTCCGAGAATTCCTTTGGCCTGTAAGATTAAGTATTCTTGGATCAGGTGTATAGGAGCCTTACCAGTGATCTCTTTAACGGCCTCAGAAAGATAAATGGGACTGATATGCAGTTCGGATGCATAGTCCGCAACTTTCATTTGGTAAGTCCCTTTTTCCTTCAGCAGGTTTTCGAATTGAAAGGTGATTTCTTCAGCTCTATTGCCAAAAGTTTGTAAAGCCGGTTTTTCAAGAAAGTACTTCTTAATCTTCTCCAGAAGTAGTGTTACATAGGCGCCAAGCACCCCGGTGCCATCTTCAGTTTTAAAGTTTTGGTGCTCGCGAAAAAGTCTACCCATCAGATCAATGATCTCTACAGTTTGGGGATGATTGAGTGTGATCATTGGAGTGGTGTGCAAGTTGAAAAAAGGATAACTCTTGTAAAGATCATGTTTATCCAAAACCAACCCCATGACTTCCGGCTTAAACAGAACCATATACCCTAGTGAATCCTCTGCAAAGGAGTTTATTTTCCAAGAAGATATTTGATAAGGTGTTGCGAAAGAAAGGGAGTCTTTAAGTGGTTTGAATGATGAAGCTCCAATTTTACAATCGACATCGTGTCCAGATCCATAGGTCAGTTCGAAAAAGCTATGTTTATACGGTCCGATTTCAAACGGTTCGGTGCCAAGATGATCTTCTATTTTATAAATATAGAATAGATCGGTTTTCATAGATTCAGAGATACCTATGTCCAAAAGCAGATCCGATATTTCGTTATAGATTTTCACTTCTTCTTATTATCCAAAATTAAGATTAGTCTCACATTTAACAAGGCTCCGTTTACTGGGTTTCTCCATAAGTCTGAAATTTTCCGAGCAGCTTTCTACTTTTGACCAGCGGCATTAGTAGCATATCTGACAGGTCTAGGCAGTTTTGTGATTCATAGCTTAGATACAGATTGGTTGTCCACATCTTAATGATTGGATCGATTAGGCGCATGTCTAAAGATCGAAGATGATCCTCTAGTCAATGTAGTACCGGACCATAGGTCTGTGCTTGGAAGTTTTATCAACGATCTCAAAACCCGCTCTTTCAAATGATTTATACAAACCAATCCAAGCAAAACCGTCTGGCAATCTTTCTTGGGTTGGGATAGTCGGATAGGCCTCAATAATCTTGATCCCCTTTTTCCTGGCGTGCTCTACAAGCCCCACTAAAAGAGCAACGGATACCCCTTGTTTCCTGAATTCCTTTTTCACGAAAGTGCAAGGAACCGACCATACCTTTTTGTCATCGATCGGTTGATGGACTCTTGACTTTTGGAGTCTAACAAAATCCTCCCGCGGAGAAAAAGCACACCAAGCGATGGGTATGTCTTCAAAAAAAGCAAGAAGCCCAGTTGGCTGATTGTTCCACACGAGCTGCTTCATTGCATTCTTATTGCCATCATTTACTTTTCCTTCTTCATGGTCCGACTTGTTTAGTCTAAAGTGCATGCACCAACAGTTTGCGCCCGCTCCATTTTTACCAAAGAGTTCGATAAAACTATTCCAATTATTTTTTGTTAGTGGTTCAAATCTTAGATCAGTCGAAAACCCGTCATGGTTATCCGGTTCAGTGCTCATTTTTAACTCGTTTAGTTTCGATAATGAGTCTAAAATCCAGATAACCTATTACATTTCAAAACTTCGATTTGTATTTTTAATTGATGTCCGAAAAGCGCTAGTCGGTGAGTTTTGCGCATATTAGTTTCGCTGTTATTCGACATGGAAAATCAAACTCAATTTACTGCAGAAATTGCATATGATATATTTAGGAATCGAGATCGAAGGTTCGACGGGTTGATCTTTGTCGGCGTGACTAGCACCGGGATCTATTGCCGACCTATATGTCCTGCTCCTCAACCGAAGTCTTCTAACTGCAGATTTTATCCATCAGCAGTACTGGCTGAACAAGCCGGCTTTAGACCTTGCCTCCGCTGCAAACCTGAGCGGTCTCCTTATTCCTACAATGCCGAAGACATATCTAATC
>JAHCMJ010000307.1 GCA_019192485.1 Cyclobacteriaceae bacterium HetDA_MAG_MS6
AGACCAAAACCACCAGGATTAGCGGATTTTCGCGATTCTGAAGAGAGATCTGAAGCAAGAGTAGTTGTTATTGCTGATGGAGATTTGATTCGAAACGACTTCAACCTGCGTACAGATGAACCTTTGCCTTTAGGTGTAGATCCTTACTCGCAGACAACCTATGCGAACGAGGATTTCTTGCTGAAATCACTTGACTACTTGACTGATGAAAATGGGCTGATCCTTTCCCGCAATAAGCAAATCAAAATCCGCCCGCTTGATAAGATCAAGGTGAAAGAAGAGAAGCTGTTTTGGCAAGTACTAAACGTAGCACTTCCTATCGTGTTGATCTTGTTATTTGGGCTATTGAAGTATTGGCTAAGAAAAAGAAAGTACGGATGAGAAATCATAAACTTTCAGTGGTACTGGGGGTTTTGGTACTCGCCAATCTTTTTGTGGGCTTTTGGCAGCCTGGCGCCTCCAGGTCGGACTATGATGCTCATCTGTTTGCTACTCTGGATACAGCTAGCGTCTCTGAGCTGGAGATCAAGAGTAGTGAGTTTAATGTAGCACTTGAGCGCGTAGGCTCAAAATGGATATTGAATAAGACATATGATGTCGATCGCACCTTTATCAAGATACTCTTCAATGTTCTGAATAGAGTTCAAGTCAAGCGACCAGTCTCAAAATCGCAAAATAGTGAGATTGCACAAAGAATTGGTCAGTCGGGTCAGCAGGTACATATTGGCGACCGTCATTTTGGTGTGGGATCTAATCTGCAGCGTACCAGGACCTATTTTCAAATGGAAGGAGATGAACAAGTTTATGAAGTCGAGATACCCGGCTATCGAGATTTCATTGGGGGCATCTTCCAACTGAGACCTGATCAGTGGCGAAGTCGAGTGGTCATAGATGCAAGCTGGAGGACTATTCAAGCTCTGAAGGCTGACTATAGTACTTCAGATGATAAAGACTTTAAGATCTATTTTGAAGATAAATTTTTCAAAATACCAGGTGTAGCAGCACTAGACTCCAATAAGGTTGTAAGCTATCTTAATGAATTTCAAAACCTGCAGGCCAATGAACGCATTAGTGCTGGACGTTTTGCTAGATATGATAGCCTGGTGGTCACGCCACCGCAATTGACCATTACTTTGGAAGATATCAACCTCCGCAAGCCATATAGCCTATACATTTATTCCAAACTACCTGGAGAGCGTATTCATTTGGTCAAGGATAGCGAAGAGGAAATGATGGTTTTTACTGAAAAGAAGATAAGAAAACTAATGCAGCAAAAACACTATTTTCGATATTCTGGCCCACTATAATTGGCTCTCAAGCAGCACACTGGAATATCAAGATTTGTGCTTAACTTTGGCAACCAATTTTTGAACCGATAAACTGCCGCTTCGGTGCTTATGACCAGCAAATGATTCTCGAAATCTGGGAGATTTGAATTTTGCCGTTGGTTGTAAGTACGGAGGCTTAACTTAATATAGCTAATGAAATTTATTGTATCATCATCCTACCTGCTTAAACAACTTTCTGCTATCAATGGAGTGATCACAACCAACCCGGTTGTTCCGATTTTGGAGAATTTTCTGTTTGAAATCAGTGATGGTACTTTGTCCGTGACAGCCTCTGATCTCCAGACCTCTATGATGACGGAACTCGAGGTAGAGTCCAAAGAAGATGGCAGTATCGCTATTCCAGCTAAGATATTGCTTGAAACACTTCGAAACCTGCCAGAACAACCTGTGACATTTTCGATTGATGATGGCACTTATAGCATCGAGATCAGTTCAGACAACGGTCGATACAAATTGTCAGGAGAGAATGCAACTGACTTTCCTAAGATCCCTTCCGTCTCGGATGGTTATTCAGTAAATATATCTTCGGATGTTTTAGCACGTGCAATCAACAACACCATTTTTGCCACCAGCAATGATGAGCTACGTCCCGCTATGACAGGGGTCTACATCAAACTAGATGAGACCAATACAACTTTCGTAGCTACTGATTCTCACAGACTGATTCGATATAGGAGAGTGGATATTGCAGCCGACATGGGACATAACATGATTATCCCCAGAAAGGCGTTGACACTGCTCAAAGCGACATTGCCTGCCGAGAATACCAACGTTGCTTTGGAGTTCAATGCTTCCAATGCCTTCTTTGATTTCAACAATACCAAGATGATCTGTCGGCTGATCGATGAGCGTTTCCCTGATTACGAGAACGTGATCCCTGCGGATAACAATAACACCATGAGTATCAATAAGGGCGAACTGCTCAGCTCACTAAAAAGGATTGCTATCTACGCTAATAAGACCACCCATCAGGTGCGATTGAAAATTACCGGTAGTGAGCTCCTGATCTCGGCGGAGGACCTTGATTTTTCTAATGAGGCCAACGAGAGACTCTCGTGTGAGCATGATGGAGAAGATATAGAGATTGGGTTCAATGCCAAATTTCTGATTGAAATGCTTGGTAACATCGAAAGCAACGAGGTGACTTTGCAGCTTAGTCAACCTAACCGCGCGGGTATTTTGGTTCCGGGGGATAAAGATGAAAATGAGGACATCCTGATGTTGGTCATGCCCGTGATGCTAAACAACTACGTCTAACAGAACTCCAAATAGACCTCGACTGAGTTCATTTACAAAAAAAAGCGTTTCATTCGTGTACAGAATCCAGTCATTCATGACAAAAACTTCTCAATAGCCAGTTGGATTACCTTAATTCGGGTAAATCTAATTTAAAGCTATGCATGACCCAAATGACAACCTTTCACATCGAGAACTGGAGATATTGAGAATGATCATAAATGGATTTGACCGTGAATCCATCTCCAGAAAACTGGTAATCAGTAAACTGACTTATGACACTCATCGTAGAAACATCAGGAGCAAATTGAACATCAAAAATCAAGCTGACTGGGCCCAGGTACTTTGGAAAGTAGGGGAGCCAGGAGAAAGTACGGCGCGAGCTGAATCGAGCTCATGAGATACCAGACGTGGACGTGTTGATCGCTTTCTTGATCAAATAGTCAATGAGAAATCAAGAAGTAGCGCAAAAGCAGAATGCAACAATCGTGAGAGACGTGATAGGAGTGAAACCAACTTGGTAATCACAGCTGATGCAAAATTTATTTTTTAGCAACAGCTCAAGTAAAATTAACTATGCTTTCTTCTTTCTAGCTCCCCTACGTTTTTCAGGTGCATTTTCAGCAAGTGTTTTACATTCCTCAAATGTCAACTCCTCAGGCGTTTTGTCCTTAGGTATCTTCACATTTTTCTTTCCAAACTTGATGTAGGGGCCATACTTTCCTTTCAGAACGAATACCTCCGGGTCTTCATCAAAAGTTTTGATGTATTTGTTGGCATCCTCTTCGCGTTTTTCAAGGATCAGCTGTACAGCTTCTTCCGATGTGATCGTGTGTGGATCTTGCTCCGGTTTCAGCGAAGCAAATTTGCCATTGTGACGTACATAGGGGCCATATCTTCCCACATTCGCTGTAATCACTTCTCCCTCGAATTCGCCAACCTCTCTGGGTAACTTGAATAACTCCAGCGCATCTTCTAATGTCAAATTTTCTATAAACTGGCCGCTACGAAGACTCGCGAAACGGGGTTTTTCTTCATCCTCCATTTCACCAACTTGTACGTAAGCTCCGTATTTTCCAAGCTTGGCCGTTATCATCTTTCCTGATACCGGATCTGCGCCTATCTCCCTTGTTCGCCCTACGCTCGATCGTTCCAGGGATTCTGATAGCTCTACTTTGGGATGAAAATCCTTATAGAAAGATTGGATCATATTGATCCATTGCTTTTTGCCATGCGCAATATCATCAAACTCTTGTTCGACATTAGCCGTGAAGTTGATGTCAATAACATTTGGAAAGTGTGCTACGAGAAAATCATTGACTATCATAGCTACATTGGTTGGGAAAAGTTTGTTTTTCTCCGCCCCGGTGATCTCTGTCTTTTCTTCACGTTGTGTTTTACCGTTTGCCAGTTGTAGCTCACAGTAAACTCGCTCATGACCTTCACGTGTGTCTTTCTCAACGTAGTTTCGTTTTTGGACTGTGGAGATGGTTGGTGCATAGGTGGAGGGACGTCCGATACCCATTTCCTCAAGCTTCTTAACAAGACTTGCTTCTGTATATCTAGGTGGATGGCGGGTAAACCCCTCCTTGGCAAGCATGCTTTTTAGATCAAGCACTTGACCTTCGGCAAGGGGAGGTAGCATGTCCTTCTGGTCATCTTCACCCTCATCGTCACTAGATTCGATGTATACCTTTAGAAAACCTTCAAACTTCACCACTTCTCCTTGTGCTACGAGGTTCTCATCAGCAGTAGATATAGCGATTGTGGCTGTCGTCTTTTCCAACTGTGCGGGAGCCATTTGCGACGCAATAGCACGTTTCCAGATCAAATCATATAATCGTTTCTCTGCGGAGTCCCCATCCTCGGCGTGTTTCGAGAAATCAGTGGGTCTAATGGCTTCGTGAGCCTCTTGCGCACTTTGATTTTTTGTTTTGAAATGCCTTGTTTCCGCGTATTCCGGACCGTAAGCCTTGGTTATTTCGTTTTTAGAACCTTCCAGTGCTTCTTGTGATAAGTTTACAGAGTCTGTCCTCATGTAGGATATCTTACCGGCTTCGTAGAGCTTTTGAGCTACAGACATGGTCATGGAAACAGGGAATCCCAGCTTTCTCGATGCTTCCTGTTGGAGTGTGGAAGTAGTGAAAGGAGGTGCAGGTGACTTTTTCGCCGGCTTCGTTTCCAGCTTGGCAATAGAAAACTCCGCAGGATTGCACTTGTCTAAGAAGGTCTGAGCCTCTTCTTCCGTTTTAAATTTTTTCGGCAATTCAGCCTTCAATACCTTACCTTTTTCAAGGTTAAATAGCGCCGATACCTTAAAGCTGGATTCTGCATTGAATTGATCAATTTCTCTCTCTCGCTCTACCACTAACCTTACTGCAACTGATTGTACCCTTCCTGCGGATAAACCGGTCTTGATTTTTTTCCAAAGTACCGGGGATAGCTCATAACCCACAAGCCTATCGAGAATTCGTCTTGCTTGCTGCGCATTTACCAAATCCACATTTATTCCTCGAGGATTTTGGATGGCATTTTGGATGGCATTTTTGGTGATCTCACGAAATACTATCCTTCGTGTCTTCGAATCATTGAGGTCAAGCGCTTCACTCAAATGCCAGGAAATAGCTTCACCTTCACGGTCATCATCCGAAGCCAGATAGATCATCTCGGCTTCTTTGGCTAGCTTCTTGAGTTCCTTGACTACATCTTTCTTATCGTTTGATATTTCATAAGTCGGCTCGAAGTTATTTTCAATATCTATTGCAAAATTGTCTTTGGGGAG
>JAHCMJ010000308.1 GCA_019192485.1 Cyclobacteriaceae bacterium HetDA_MAG_MS6
GTAGCAAGGTCTTTTAGTTGATCCGGATTCCGGGAGCTAAACATCACTTGATGTCCTGCCTTGGCGAAATGTACACCTAGTGTACCACCAATTTTCCCAGATCCGATAATTCCGATTTTAAATGTTTCCATGATTTTAAAGTTTTATTTGTTAAAAAAGTACTCCGGCCTGAATTGCCGGTTTTTCAGGCAGGTCCGTTTCGTCCAACTGCTCTTTTAAGTTTCGCTCAATCGTCCAGCTCAAGGTGGTCATCGGGGTATCTTCCATTCGATTTTCGAAAGGATCTTGTGTGCGTTCTCCGATGATATCTAGTGAGAGGAAGACAAATGAAACAAGAAAGGATACCGGTATCATGGCCCAATCCAGCCCTTCTACCAAAGCAAATGGTAGTAAGGTGGCATGAATGAATACAAAGATTCTTGCGAAGTAGCTGTAAGGACGAGGCATAGGAGTGTTTTTGATTCGCTCGCTTCGGCCCTGAATGTTATTAAATTCTATTAGTGTTTGATCAAGTTCCACAAAATGGAAATCATTGATCCAACCTTTATCTCGTGCATATTTCAGGTCTCTGCCTTGAAGTTGAAGTAAGTAGTTAGGAGGATTGTCTTTGCTCGTAACTACCGCATATTCTTCTTTACCAATCAAATGCTTTAAGTCTTCATATGCATTTTTTGTAATGATGTACTCTTTACGGTCTCGATTGTATGGATGCTTTGCTCTCAAAAAAACTCTTAATGCATGCACAAAGGCAGCATGTCGATAGACCATCCTTCTTTGCAGCTCTTTCCAGTCTGCGCCTATTTGGGATTGTTCTTGATGGAAAAGTGTCGTGACTTGCCTCGCCCATGCCCTTGAGTAATTGACCATTAGTCCCCATATCTTTCTAGCTTCCCACCAGCGATCGTATGCCTGGTTGTTATTGAAACCGAGGAAAATAGCGATTGCCGTACTTAAAATGGTAATGGTGTAGATAGGTAAGCTAAGTTCAAGTAGTTCATAGCTATGGAGGAAATAAACCCCCACAGCTAACAAGAGAAAATACAATAGACTTTTCCATGCATACAGGAAGATCAGTCTTGGGTTCAGGTTTCTTCTTACAATCATAATCCAGGTGATTAAAGAGTTGATGCTACTAAATCGACTAACTCCAGGCTCTGCTCTTTGAGCTGCTTTCTTGCGCTTTCATCATAAGCTTGTCTGTTAGATTGTGACTCATGTGTACCATCGAAATACTTACCGGTTACTCCCTTCAGTTTACTGCTTGTTATCAGTCTTTTTGTTGCTTCCACTCCCTGGTTAACGCTAGCCATACCATAGCCAAAAGCTTCAATAGTCATCTTGGTAGGCATTAGTGTAGCAGGGTGCAATGCATTCACTGAGATATCCAGTGGCTTCAATTCATTGGCGAGATCGAAGCTGTACATGATCATGGCCAACTTGCTTTGGCTGTAGGCATTGATGCCCGAGTAATCGTGCTCCAGCATCAAATCGTCAAAGGATAGTCTTCTTTGCCCAACAGATGCCACATTGACAATCCGAATGTCGTCTGCCTCTTCCCTGGATTTTTTCATAAGCGGAAGCAACAGGTTTGTTAATAAGAACGTGCTGAGGTAATTAACTGTAAACCGAAGTTCGTACCCGTTCTCATTCAATGCTCTTCCGTCAGTAGACTTACCCGCACCTATGCCCGCATTATTTACAAGTACATCAAGGTGCTTCTCATTTTGCAAAATGACGTCTGCCATCTGCCTAACATCCTTTAGAGAAGCAAAGTCTGCTTTATAAGTTCGGATGCTTTTGTTGCCAGATTGCTGTGCAATGTCTTTTGCGGTCTCGGCCAGCTTACGATTACTTCTTCCATGAAGTAGTAAGGTATGACCTTCTTTTGCCAAACTGTTGGCCAAGGCCTTGCCGAGTCCATCTGTTGCACCTGTGATAAGGATTGTTTTTGGTGTCATGATACATTTTGTTTTTGTTCATGACAAAGTAACGGGAGGGGTTCTGGGAAGTACTTACACCTATTTCGGGCGGACTTGTCAATTTTTAAGATCAGCTAAAAATTGACTGGGTGAAAGGCCATTAGTCATCTTTTTGAAGAACTTACTGAAGTGTGCAGGGGAGCTAAAGTCCAGCTTATTGGAGATTTCTTTGATGCTCAGGTCGGTGTGAATAAAACAGTATTTGGCCTCTAAAAAAGTGCGCTTATGTATCCAGTAGAGCGGGCTAGCTCCTGTATTTTCATGGATTATCTCTGAAAGGTATTGAGGTGAGATCGCTAGCTCATCAGCATATTCGGCTACCTGCTTTTTAGCCACGAAATGCGCATCTACCAGTTTTTTAAACCTTTCCGTGAGCAAATCAACGTTTCGATTGACGCTCTCGATTCGTTGGTGTTTAAACTGCTCAAGGTAGTCTCGATTAGCGATTAAATGCATATGATGCAAGCATGACCAGATGATATCATTTGAGTCGGATTGTGGGTTGGTTTGCTCTTGATGCATTTGAAAACATAGCTTCTCTAATTCGTCAAAAGTCTTAGGATTGGGTTGGAATAGCGGCACACCATCAAAGGCATAGTAAGGCAGGTTTTCGAGCCATGACTGGCGAGCATAATGCTCATCGTAAAAGGCCTTTCGGAAGCAGATATAAAAACCGTCGATATCTTCTGATAGGTTTGAGAGCGTGTGTAATGTACCGGGAGAAAGGAAATGGATAGTTCCCGGAACTAGATCGTAGTTAATAAGACCAATATCTTTTTTTGCTGAACCATGCCTATTGAGTGCAACCACATAGAAATCCAACCGATTCGGTTCGAAAGATTCCTTGAGTCCCTTGTTGGTAAAAATCTGAATACCACTTTTTGCAAAATGTGAAAGGAGTTGATCCTCTTCTCTGTGCTCATCACTGGCATCTGAAAGATTATAAAATGGTATGTTAGATTTTTCTTTCATACTGAGTTGGAAATGAAATTACGCAATTATCATCTCACCTTTTTCTGATCCTAAATTAGGAATTCTTTCCGCAGCTTCACGACTCAACAAAAGTGTTGATAACTAAAGTCAGTCCTAACTTTTGTCAAAAAGCTATGGCAAACGAAAAAACTTGTAATCCATTTGAAGAGATCCATAATCAACTTAACCGAATCGAAGATTTATTATCGAACATTAATCAGCGATTGATTCAAATAGAGAGCTCTCCATCTACTGGTGACGCTTTCATGGATGTAAATGAAGCATCTAATTTTTTGGGAGATGCTAAGGCTACCTTGTATGGACGAACGAGTAAGAATGAGATACCATTTTACAAGCGCGGTAAGAAGGTCTATTTTAAGAGATCAGATTTGATTAAATGGATTGAGGAGGGTAGAGTAAAAACTTCGGAAGAGATAAGGAAAGAATTGAAAAAGCGCTATTAAGGTTCGAATCCCTCCCAAAGTCAAACTGGACGAAAAAAGCTCAAAATATGCGGTGCGGAATTCGGTGCGTGGTATCTGGAAGGATGTGTAACTAATTGATTATCAGTATACAAAAAATTAAGTTCGAATCCCTCCGACTCCACCTTCTTCCGATACCAATGCTTGGTTTGTATACATACTAAAATGTTACGATGGCACTTTTTACGTTGGATGTACAAACGACATCCTGAAAAGAATCAAACAGCACAATCAAAAACAAATCCATTATACCAAGAGCAGACTCCCACTCAAACTCGTCTCATACACAGCGTTCACCAATAAATACACTGCATATCAATTTGAAAAGTACATGAAATCAGGATCGGGAAGAGCATTTGCCAAAAGGCATTTCCTACAAAATAGCTGATCATGCAAAGCATCAGTTTCTGGTGCGAAGGCGGGCTTCTTTTTAGCTCAATTCTAAGCGTTTTTTATAAGTCCTATGTATCAATTGTTTACCTCAAAAATCATTTTTAGCCTAGGTATCTGAAAAAGATTAGAGATTATTAACCATTTTTGAAAACGATTGGCATATGGACTTTACTTACTGATATTTCCCGTTCATCCTGTGATTTATCGGCTGTAGCAGGAATGAGACCAGATGCATGCAAAAGAAACCTATATTAGCTAAAATAAATTCAACCAGATGGAGGACATTGCAACAAAACCACAAGAGGAGGCCAAAAGCGACAGAGCTTCCAGAAGAGCGAAAAAGGAATTTACTATCATCTATGTTGATGACGAAGCTCCTAATTTAAGAGGATTCAAATCGGCATTCCGAAGGTACTTTAATGTATTGACAGCCATTGGACCAGAAGAAGCCATTCAAGTCATCAAAAGTGAGAAGATAGACCTTGTGGTTACAGATCACAGAATGCCCTACATGGCTGGCACTGAACTCTTGAAAGAAGTATATGACTTCAATCCAGATATCAAACGAATGATCTTAAGTGGCTTCATCAAGAGAAATGAATTGGACGATGCAGTAGGTAGTTTCGGAATTCATGAGTTTGTAACCAAACCATGGGATTTTGATAACCTAATGGAAATCTTCAATACCCTGTTGACGACCAATCCTGATACCAAAACTTTTGGATCTAGCAGCTAATCCTGATCTCTGGACACTTCCAAATACTTCAAGGTCGCGTTGATTTCGCCGTAGGTGTAGTCGCCTCCTAATACTTGTCTGATTTCGGACGAATTAGGGTTTTTAAGTTTTGCCACGGCAGCAGAAATGGACTCCACCCTATCGGGTTCGACCAACTCATTGATGTTTATATCCCCCGTGGTGATGAACTGGGACAAGTGTCCTTGAATCGTACTGATAGCTAGTCCTCTCTCGGAGGCAATTTCCCCTATAGCCTTGCCTTGCTTGAATAGCTGCAAGGAAAAACGCTGAGAATCTCCTTTTTCCTGTTTTTTAGGTTTGACTGACTCCATCTCTCCAGCAACTTTTTGTCTGTCTTCCTGCCTCTTTTGACTGACTTGCTTCAATAATTCTTGTGTGTCAGCTTCGTGCTTCAGTCCATTTGCAAGCAGGCGAGCCTGATCGAGTTTACTGATCTTAGCCAATAACAACCCCGTCAAGGACAACAACTCTTTTTGATATTTTTTGACTCCTTTTTTACCCTGTAATTGCCTCATGTGCTCTCGGATAGGTAATAGTAATTGTTTTTCTACCCGTTCGGTAAAATAGGCTTGAGCCTTGTCCATTCGCTCAGAAAGCATTACAGAATCTACCGCTGATTTTGAAAATATTTGCCTCAGCTGTACGACAAATTTGTCGCATACCTGCTGAATCTCGATAATGATTTGAAGCCAATCGGCCGCCAACTGCACTGCGGTATCCTTTACAGGTATTTTAGCACTTTGTAGGCTTCCGGTATGATCGCGAAACTCCTGA
>JAHCMJ010000309.1 GCA_019192485.1 Cyclobacteriaceae bacterium HetDA_MAG_MS6
AAAGAGGTGTAATCATCCTCCCTCTAATGAGACTTCTCCTTTCGTCGAAGTGACGGTAACGGGCAAAGCTCCAACCGGTTCACATCAATTTCAAGCATCTGCTTGCATTCTGGAGAGCAGAAGGAAGTGTAGGCGGATGAGCGATCAGGGCCGTGTTGCAGGTCGGGACGGAGTGTTGGCAGTGGGTTTTTACACTTCCAAAAGTTTTTGGTTACTTTTCATGGAAAAGTAACAGCCTTTCCGGCTTTGAGGAAGTGCCTGGAGGAATCCTACCTTGTTTATCAAAGTCTATTTTGCTTGAGTGGTAATCATCTTAACGCTTAAGGAGACTTCTCCTCCCTACGGTTGTCGAAGTGACGTAAACAATCGAAATGTTGATTTACTATTGAAGGAACCTTATTGTTCATTGCTCACTCTTAACGCTTAATTGCTCATAGGGATTCTCCTTTCTCCGAAGGATATTTATCAATAACGGCTAGGAAAGAAAATATAGTAGAACGATAGAAGTAGCATAACCCCAAGGTTTTTGGTTTTTTTGATGATTGTCATATTTTCGTAACACTAATCATTACTCTAGTTACCGTGAAAAAACTTTTCCTGATGCCTCTGGCAGCAGTGTTGTTACTCAACGCCTGCCATGAGCCAAGTAGCGAATCAGATTTGCTACCTGATGACCAACCTCTTGAGTTTACATTTAATCTCAATGGCGAAATATTGTTTAGCGATACACCCCTCAATGGCAGGGTAGAATCGGCTAGTGAGCCAGCTTACTATTTTGTACAGGTGACCGACACGGAGGGAGGTACTCATGCCAGTGGAATATTTGATCATATCCCAAGTGATTTGTCGCTTATACTTTTCCCAGGTAGAGTTTACAATCTAAGTCTAAAGGCTATTCGAAATGGAGAGACCTTTGGGCTTTGGAAAGTGAATGATACTACACTTTATATTGATTTTCAAAATCGATATATCACTAATGAATTCCGCTATAATACCAGTTTGAGCTTTGCCAATACAAATAACAGATACATTCGGTATTACCACACATCAGACAGTTCTTCGTTTCGCCAAACTTCTGGCAGTACAGGTGTTTCAAACCCATTGGATATTTATTATGGGGTCTCTACTGTTGACGTAGATGCAGCCGCGGATACTACTATATCCATAGACTTGGCCAGAAACGTTTTCGGCTACGAAGTCGTGGTTTCCGGTCTTACATTCGGATACCTGGATGTAAGTGTTGCTGGGCAATTCAAAAGATATGAAGTAGATGGTGATTCTACAGAGTCCAGAGTGCTCTCCTTTGGCTTCAACTCAGAGAGCACCGATTTCTATACGAGAAATATGAGCGTTGTGGTCACACACCGCGATACCATTGAGGGGATTGCAGTGAGTACGCCTGTCTTTTCTCAATCCGTTCCCTTCAAAAGATTACATCAGAAAAATATCTGGATTAACGCGCCAGTCGATACGGCCAGCGGAGATCAGAACGGAAACTTTGGGTTTCAGCTGAATTTTGAGGATATACCTATGGCAGAGGGAGATACTTTACAAATAGACTAAGCACAATCTATTTTCTTTAGGAGGCTGTCTTGATAGGTATTGAGACAGCCTTTTTACTTGATTTCTATCTCATCACAAGTCCCCACAAACGGAACACCATTGAGTTCGAATGCATAGGTGATCAGTCCTACATAAACAGAATCTCCATAAACTGGAGGCGTTCCCGGGAGGTCACCTGTATCTCGGTAAAGATTCCAGGAATCTTCATTAGTACTTGGAGACAAGTTGGGTATTTGCCAGTACACTTTTAATATACCTTGTGCATCACCGGTAATTCGAATATCCGCTCGGCCATCAGGCACGGTGTTGGCTCCAATGTCATTTACGGCTGAAGATCCGTTCAATGTATTCTTCCCCTCAATGGTAAAATGTGCTGCCCCTCTGTGACCTACCACAACATGGGAGGAGTTTGGTGAAGCCAGGTCGGCGACATGTACTTGTACACCGCAGAAGATATAGGGATTACCAGACGGGGTAGGAGCAGTTTGGCTGTTTTCTTGTGTTCCTATTCCAATATTCCTGGCCACAAATTCAAAAGGAAAACCTACCCATTTAGCGTCTAGCCTTCCTTGTTCCTGGTTAAAGTGTAAGGTCTTGTTGTTTGTGTTATCTATTAAGTTGGCAAGATATCGTCCATCGACCTGGCTGACATCAGGTAAGGCATCAGCGTTATTGGTGGTGTACCCACTGAGTGGTCCGGAGCCATCAAAGGAATCAGAAAAGGAATGAGAGACCTCTTCCTTTTCGTCGTCTTCACCTCCCTGATTGCCGCCGTCATCATCTTCGTCACAACTTGTTGCAACAAAGATCAGGACAAAAAAAAGTGCTAATATCAGAAGTCGATTCAGTTTAGCTGCGGGACTAGTCTTTGGGTCTTTTCTCATAATGAAGCGATGAAAGGCGAACCTTAAAGGTACCCTATTTCATCATCTCTTGAGCAGTGTACGAGTTGAGGAACAAGGTTATTTGATTTGAAACGCAACCATATGACCAGGGTTCATTGTACTGGGGGTGTTCAACGAAATTCAAGAATCTATTACACATGATGAAAAACTTTTTTACTAAACCAGCAATGATGTTGTTGGCAGCCGGCCTAGTGCTGTTGACAGCAGGATGTGGTGATGATGAGGATACCACAGTCAGTACGGAAGTAAACCTATCCACCGTTGGCAGCCTTGGGAGCATCTTGGTTGGCGGAAATGGAAATACACTCTACTTTTTCACCAGGGATACCAAAGGAGAGAGCAATTGCGGCGATGGATGCACATCAGCTTGGCCGGTTTTTTATGCTGAGAATATCCAGGTAGGTAGCGGATTGGATGCTGCTGATTTTGGAGAAATAGTCAGAGAAGATGATGAAAAACAGACGACTTACAAAGGTTGGCCGTTATACTATTTTTCTCCAACTGGAGACGGTGTATTAGAGTCGGCAGGTGAGACAAGTGGGGATGGAGCAAACAATGTATGGTTTGCTGCTAAGCCTGATTATAGCCTTATGTTGGCCAATGCTCAACTAGTTGGAGCGGATGGCAGCAACTATACAAGTACTTATACCGAAGGTGAGGAAGAAACGCAGTACTTTGTAGATAGCGAAGGACGTACCATTTACCTATTTGCAAGCGATTATGCCGGAATCAATAACTTCACAGCTGCTGATCTGAGCAACAACGGAGTTTGGCCCATCTTTCATGATGAACTTGGGGCAGTTCCCAGCTCTGTGGAAGCCTCTGATTTTTCTACCATCACCGTGCATGGTGAGCAGCAACTAACTTATAAGGGTTGGCCCCTTTATTATTTTGGTCAAGATACAGAAAGAGGAGATAATAAAGGTGTAAGTGTACCTAACCCCGGAGTATGGCCTATCGTAAACACCGAAACAGAGGAAGCTCCTGAGCCTCCGGCCAATGTACTCATCACAGTGGATGATGTACACGGAGAGATCATCACTGATGGAGACGGTGTCTCATTGTATTTCTTCACACGAGATGCGGATGGTACCAATCACTGTACCGGAGGGTGTGAGAATTTCTGGCCTATCTTTTACGAAGCAGATATCAGGTTGGAAGAGAGCAGTGCTCTGGATGCCAATGACTTTGGGGTCATTACACTTTCGGATGGCACTACTAAGCAGACTACTTACAAAGGCTGGCCGGTGTATTATTTTGCCCCTGCGGGGGATCAAGCTGTCGAGGCTGCAGGTGAAGTTGGAGGCGATGACTTCAACAAGGTGTGGTACGTTGCCAAAGAAGATTATGGGATGATGATTGCCGACGATCAGTTGGTAGGATTGGATGGCCAGAACTATACAGCTGATTACACGGTAGGAGAGGCCGTTACTACTTACTTCACTGATGCAGAGGGTAACACGATCTACATTTTTGTGAATGATACCAAAGATGACAACAACTTCACAGATCCTGACTTTGGAAATAATGGTGTCTGGCCTATCTATTACGTAAACCTTGAGAACTATAGTGTACCCAAGGGTATGTCCAAAGCTGATTTTGGCGAGATCGATGTCTTCGGTCAAAAACAGTCCACATTCAAAGGTTGGCCTCTTTACTACTTTGGCCAGGATAGCGAGAGGGGCGATACCAAGGGGGTAAGCGTACCTAACCCTGGTGTTTGGCCTATTATCAACAACAACACCACTGAGGCGCAATAAAATACTGATACAGGTTTTGATTATTTTTGAAAAGCCGGGTTGTGCTACAGCCTGGCTTTTTTTATGATTGTGTCTTTGTCCTTTGGTTGCTTCTCAGCATTCCTGATTATCTTTTCGGAAATGCTATTACCATGAAATGGACAAAATTTATCTTGCCATCTTTAGGTTTCTTGGTGGTTCTTTTCCTGCTAGGCCCCAGGGCTCAATTTGATGCAGTAGATCCGATTATTGAGCCACTTTCACTTTCGTTGGATGAGCTGGAAAACTATATCACTGCGAAGGAGCAAAAGGTCATCGACCTCAAACCGGAGAACGAAGCCAAGCTGGTGTGGGCTGATAGCATTCGCAAAACACCTTATAGCATGGTATACCTTCATGGTTTTTCTGCTAGTCGAATGGAGAGCTTTCCGGTACATCAGAACCTAGCTCAGCGATATGGCTGCAACATCTTCTATGCCAGGTTGTCTGACCATGGCAGGTTTTCAGATGAGTCATTTTTGAAACTTACCCCTGCCAAAATGCTAGAAGATGCCAAAGAAGCAATTGCGATTGGCAACCTGATAGGGGACAAAGTAATCGTCATGTCTTGTTCTACAGGAGGTACTTTTTCGATATACCTGGCAGCCCACAATCCTGATATGGTGGATGCGCAGATATTGTACTCTCCAAATATTGCATTAGAAGACCCAGCTGCTACGCTAGTTACAGGTCCGTGGGGTGTGCAGATAGCCAAAGCGGTGATGGGGGACTACCGCTACATTGTGGAAAATGAAGGTACGGAAAAGGCTAAATATTGGAATGTGAAATACAGATCAGAGGGAGTTATAGCTTTGCAAGCAGCACTGGACATGATGATGACATCGGAAGTTTTTGAGCAGATCAAAAGCCCATTTTTCTTGGGATATTATTATAAAAACGACAACGAAAAAGATTTCATTATTTCTACAGAGGCCATCTTAGAGTTTGTTTCAACGGTACAGACGCCTCCGACCAATTATGAAGTGGTTCCATTCCCGGAGGTAGGTAATCATGTGATCTCTTCAAGCTTGCAATCCCAGGATATCGAGAGCGTAGAAAGAGCGACGATGGTCTTT